>JBQGDS010000223.1:0-18740 GCA_052039185.1 Flavobacterium sp. | reverse complement strand
ATCGGCTTTTTGCTTGTAGCTTATACTGGTAAAAATTGTTTTGCCCTTACGCGAGGTAAATACAAACTTATATTCTCCGTTAGCTCTCCTGCTGATTACGAACATTCCCATAGTCAATCTTTTTTTGCAGAAAGCAAAAGTAAAATAAATACTGCTTATATAATATTTAATAAGTACATGTTAACAATAATACAAATAGATAAAAAATGTTAAAAAAATCTTAAAGAAAATTATGTTTGCAAACCTGTGTTTTAGTATTATTGCACAACCAATAATCACACTGAAAACATGAAAAAAACACTAATGCTATTGGCGTTATTATGTAATGTAGCTGTAGTTTTTGCACAAAGAAACTTGTCAAAAGATTATAGTTATACAGTTAGTAAGCCGTACAAAGTTTTTGATGCGAATTCAAAACTTTATTTTCACAAAAATGATCAAATCCTTGCAGTAAAAATTGATGGCAAGGAAATTATGCTGCAAAAGTTTAATAGTAAAGCGGACAAAATCGAGTTTAAGTCCGAAAAACTTTATGAGGCAAAAACATTGTTTCCAAAGAATTATGTTGTAGAAAATGTAATGGAATTTAACGACAAGTTCTATTTCTTTTACTCTTCGTGGGATGGTGGCAACAATGATAATGAACAGCTATTTGTAAGGGAAATAGATTTTGAAAAAGGAGAATTTATTGGCGAAAACAAACTGCTTATTAAAATACACGGTAAACTTGCAGGATCACCGTCAGGCGGCATGTCAATAGGTGCTTCACCTGTTATAAGCTTCGGCGTGGTAGATAAGTTTAATATTACTGTTTCAAACGATAAAAAGAAAATGCTTGTGCGTTACCGCAGGAAGCCTGAGGTAAAAAGGGATGTTAACAGCTATGATGTAATAGGTGTACATGCTTATGAAGGAGATTTGCAACAGGTATGGAACAATGAGCTGAAAATGCCATATACCGAAAGAAGGATGGACGTTCTTGATTATACTATTGACAGGCAGGCAAACGCTTATATGCTTGTAAAGGTATTTCATGATGACAGTAATAGTGATAAAAAGAAAAAGAAGGATAAGGAAGCGAATTACCATGTGGAGCTTTTCAGGATACCAGCCGGTACTACCACAATTGATATTACAAAAATTGATGTAAATGATAAATTTGTAAATGGGTTATGGATGTATGAAAGCCCGGCAGATTATATAGTATGCGCAGGTTTTTATAATAAGGGCAAATCGGCGAAGGCAGCTGACGGACTTATGGTATTCAAGGTTAAAAAGAACGGTGGTATATTTGATACTTCGTTTCATGAAATACCAATCGAAATTATAAACCAGAACCTGTCGGCAAAGGCAAAAAAGAAAAACGAAAAGAAAGAGAAAAAGCTTGAAGAAGATGGTGAAGGCGAAGGTGCCGAGATGCAAAATTTTGTGATGGATAAGATACAGATTAATTCTGACGGAAGCCTTGTACTAATCGGTGAACAGTATATTATGAATGTTTATTATGACCAGAGGGGTGCGCATTATTCGTTTAATTATAATGATATCCTGGTTGCTAAAATTGATGCTGCCGGCAGCCTTGCCTGGATGAAAAAAATCCCGAAAAGGCAACACGGTGCTAAAGGCCTGGGAGGTATGAGTTACAAGCATATGTTTGCAAACAATAACCATTACCTGCTTTATCTTGATAATGTTAAAAACTTCAACCTGCCGTATGATAAAACACCTGCAATGCATGGGGACGGAATGGGAGGTTTCTTTACATCTTTCAAAATAAACGATGCATCAGGAGAAAGCTCTTACAGTTCTATTTTCGATATTAGAAATGTAGATGATATGGTAATGCACCAGTTTGCGGTAAAAAGGATTCTTGATATTAGTGATGACGAATTTGTTATCGAGTTTTATAAAAAGAAGAAAGAAGATGTAATGATGAAAGTGAAAATGCATTAATATACTTTCTTGAAATAAACAATTGCCCCAATAGGAAACTATTGGGGTTTTTTATTTTATACCTATATGGGTATACGGCATATGCCTTATTTTATAATAATACGATGAATAGTAGTATGTTAAACTGTATCTTTAAGCTCAAACTATAAATATCAGATACTATGAAAAACATTTTACTATTTTTAATCTGTACATTATCATCGGCAATAATGGCACAAAAAATTGATGTTGAAAAGGGAGACTTTACATTTTTAAACGGCCAGAAAGAACTTAATGTAGAATTTACCTATAGCAACCTGAAGCTCCTGAAAGAAAATGTTTCAAATGCGGAATATGTTTCTAACAGGACAGCCGAGCTTAATGAAAAATCAAAAGGTAATGGAGATGCATGGGCCAAAAAATGGGCGTCGGCGCCGGAACATATCTGGAACCCTAAATTCATGGAGCTTTTAACAAAATACTATGGTAATGAAAAAGGGGTAAATGTACAGGAAGGGCTTTCCGGAGCCAAATATACGCTTGTGGTAGATGTGGTATGGATTTTCCCGGGATGGGATGCCGGAATCATGAAGCAGCCTGCAAAAGTAAGTACCGTTTTGCGTTTTGTTGAGACAGCAAATAAAAACAATGTATTACTTGAGATACATACTAAAGATGCACCCGGCGACCAATGGGGTAGTAATTTCAGCAGTGAATCAAGAATAGGAGAGGGGTTTGCCAAAACAGCAAAGTCGCTTGCTAAAATGATGGTAAAAAAAGTAAAATAACCTGCGTATAAAAAAAGCGCCTACAGGGCGCTTTTTTCTTTTTCTTTCATTTCATTGTCCTGGTCTATCATGTAGGCCATATTTTTAATCACATTATCGTGTTTCTTAACAAACGGGTTTTCCTGGTTCCATACATATCCTGCAAGTACCGAGCATATCATCTCTTTTACTTCAGGATTTGCAGGCTGGTGGAAAAATAGTTTCTGCAGGTTGCCGGTATACCACTCTTTAACATAAGTAGCAAATACGTTTACGCCGCGCCTCATGTATTGTGTGTATTCCTTATCCCAGTCTACTTTTTCGCCTTTCAGTTCCTTAAGGAATAGTTTGGCAGATAGCATGCCTGATTCTGTAGCGAAGCATACGCCCGATGAGAACACAGGGTCAAGGAACTCTGAGCTATTGCCTGTTAGGGTAAAGCCCGGTCCGCAAAGCTGGGTTACTGAGCATGAGTAGTTCTCTATTTTATGGGGTTCGAATAAAAAGTCTACGTTTTCAAAACGTTTACGATAGTAGTCGGACTGATTTATGATGTGTCTCAGTTTATCGGCATTGGTTTCGCCGGGTATTGAGTTGATGTATGTAGTAGGGCCTACCACACCAAGGCTTGTATTGCCGTTAGAGAAAGGAATAATCCAGAACCAAACCTTTGTTTCAAGTATGTCAAAAGTAATTTGTGTGCCTTCCACGCCTTCTTCACGGTTAGTGTCGGTTACATGGGTAAACATCGATGAGTTTTCCGGGATAGACGATGGCGCGTCAAGTTTAAGTATCCTTGGCAGCACGCGGCCGTATCCGCTTGAGTCTATTATGAATTTAGCATGTATTTCCCTCTCTTCACCTGCCTTGTTGCGTACGGTAGTAACAGAGTCTGATCCATGGAACTTCACGTCAAGCACTTCGGTTTCAAACTCAAGGTCTATACCCTTACGTACAACTTCCTGCGCCAGGGTGTTGTCAAAATCAGCCCTTGGTACCTGCCATGTCCAGTCCCATCCTTCGCCAAATTTTTCGCTGAAGTCGAACAGGCATATTTCTTCGCCACGTATAAAACGGGCGCCGAATTTTTTCTCGAAATCCATCTTCATCAGGGCATCCAGCAGGCCTGCCTCGTCAAAATGGTCCATAACCCTCGGGATAAGGCTTTCGCCTATTACAAAGCGTGGAAACAGCGAGCGCTCCACCACCTTTACATTTACACCGTTGTTGTGAAGATAAGAAGCTGCTACACAGCCTGATGGACCTGCGCCTATTACAAGAACATCAACATTTTCTTTTAACATAGATAAGTTTCTGTATGTCTTAAAATTATCTTAAAATTATTATACATTTGTACCCCGTAAAAGTAAAGACATTTATTTTAATTTTTTAAAAAATTTGTTGTGTAAATTGCATAACTCAGTAAAAGTTAGATGAAAAGAATAAACAGTTACCTGAAGCTTGAAGAATTTGAAGCAATAGTATTTGGAAACAGTACTGTTGAAGTAAGTGATGAGGTTTTAAGCAGGGTACAACAAAGCTTTGATTTCTTAAAAGAATTTTCAGCAAATAAAATTATATATGGCGTTAATACCGGTTTTGGCCCTATGGCACAATACCGTATTAATGATGAGGACAGGCTGCAACTGCAGTATAACCTAATAAGGAGTCACTCTTCCGGTACAGGCAGGCCTATGTCGGCAGTTAATGTAAAGGCCGCCATGCTTGCCAGGCTAAATACGCTTTCGCTGGGCAACTCAGGTGTGCATCCGTCGGTTATAAACCTTATGCAGGAGCTTATAAACCGCGATATTACCCCGCTTATTTTTGAGCATGGCGGTGTGGGTGCCAGTGGCGACCTTGTACAGCTTGCCCACCTTGCGCTTGTGCTTATAGGTGAAGGTGAAGTGTTTTATAAAGGCGAACGCCGTGCTACTGCCGAAGTGTTTGAAATTGAAGGACTGAAACCTATAACTGTTGCCATACGTGAAGGTCTTGCGCTTATGAACGGTACATCGGTTATGACAGGTATAGGGATAGTGAACCTCCACAATGCTAAAAAGCTCTTGGACTGGTCGCTTAAATTTTCATGTGCTATTAACGAGATAGTAAGGGCATATGACGATCACATGTCTGCCGAGCTGAATAATACCAAGCTGCACAAAGGCCAGCAGGAAATAGCTGAGCGTATGAGGGAGCACATTGCCGATAGCAAACTTACACGCAAACGTGAGGATCACCTGTACTCCGGCGATAATAACGAAAAGGTATTCAAGGAAAAAGTGCAGGAGTACTATTCGCTGCGTTGCATTCCGCAAATACTTGGGCCTGTACTCGATACTATTAATACAGTAGCTGAAGTATTAGAGAATGAAATTAACTCGGCTAATGACAATCCTATTGTTGATGTAAAAACACAGCATGTATATCATGGTGGTAATTTCCACGGAGACTATATTTCACTGGAAATGGATAAGCTTAAGATAGTTATCACAAGGCTGTCAATGCTTGCCGAGCGCCAGCTGAACTACCTGATGAATGCCAAGATAATCGAACTTTTGCCTCCGTTTACTAACCTGGGCACGCTTGGGTTTAACTTCGGCCTGCAGGGGGTGCAGTTTACGGCGGTATCTACCACGGCCGAGAACCAGACGCTGTCAAACCCTATGTATGTACACAGCATACCAAACAATAATGATAACCAGGATATTGTAAGCATGGGTACAAATGCTGCCGTGATTACAGGTAAGGTTATTGAAAATGCTTTTGAAGTGCTTGCTATTGAGGCTATGGCCATAGTACAGGCTATTGATATACTGGAGCAGAAAAACCTTGTTTCTGCCGCTACCCTAAAAATATACAATGATGTAAGGGCTGTGTTCCCAGCATTTACTACTGATTCGCCACTGTACCCTAATGTAGAGGCTATCAAGCAATACCTTATGCAAACCAAATAATTAATCAATATAAAAACCATTTCAGTTATGAAAAAAGTATTGTTTTTTTTGCTTGTAGTATCGCAAATGTCTTTTGCGCAGGAGTTGGCTTTGGTAAAGTCAAATGGTAAATTAGGTTACATCAACAAGTCGGGCGAATTGGCTATAAAGCCACAGTTTGACAAAGCAAAGGATTTTTCTGATGGTCTTGCCGCAGTAAACGATCAGGGCAAGTGGGGATATATTAATACTAAAGGGGAATGGGCTATAAAGCCGCAGTTTGATAACGCTAAGGAGTTTAACAGTGGCATAGGTATAGTAGCTAAAGATAAAAGATGGTTTTACATCAATAAAAAAGGTGAAGAGGTATCTACCCCAACAACCGAAAAATATTATGATTTTGAAGATGGCACTGCTTATATAAAGCAGGGCAATAAAATAGGGATGATAAATACAGCGGGCAAAGTTATACTGGAGCCTAAGTATGATATCATCAAATCGTTTGAAGGTAACTATGCACGTGTGAAAAATAATGACCGTTGGGGTATTATTGACAAAACCGGGAAAGTAGTAGTCGAAATAATTTATGACGAAATAGGCAATTACCACAAAGGCGTAACCTGGGCAAAAAATGGCGGAAGTTTCGGCTTGGTAATAGGAGGTAAGTTTAAGGAGATTGATGGTGTTGATAAGATATGGGATTTCCATACTTCAGACCTTACTTATGCCAGGAAAGCTAAAAAGGTAGGTTTTATAAATACGAAAGGCGAGTGGGTTATCGAGCCTAAGTTTGATAAGGCACGTGCTTTTAACAAAGGACTTGCCCCGGTAGCCGTGGGCAAAAAATGGGGTTATGTAAATACTTCAGGTAAAATGGCAATTGAGGCCAATTATGATGATGCGGAAGTATTTAGTGAAGACGGGCTTGCACCGGTTAAAGAAAAAGACTGGGGCTTTATTGATACTACCGGTAAAATGGTAATACCTGCCAATTATTCTATTACAGCAGGAGGTTTAGGCATTTTCGAAAATGAACCTAAAGGTTTCATTAACGGTGTGGCAAGGGTAAAAAGCAACAAGAAGTGGGGCTTTATTGATAAAACAGGAAAAGTGGTAGGCACATGGCATGATAATGCTGAGCTTTTCCATAAGTAATACAACGAAGAAGATTTTTATATGAAGTGTGCATTAGTTACAGGTGGCTCAAGAGGTATAGGCAGTGCTATATGCCAGAAACTTGCAGCCGAAGGAAATTACCATATACTTATTAATTACCAGTCCAACCAGGCTGCGGCCGACGAGACCTTACAAAAGGTAAAGGAAGCTGGAGCAACAGGCGAGATTATAAAATTTGATGTTGGCAATGCCGATGAGGTTAAAGCGGTGCTCACTGTATGGCAGGATGCCAATCCTGATTCCGTGGTTGAAGTTATTGTAAATAATGCAGGCATAACCCGTGACGGATTGTTTATGTGGATGTCGTATAACGACTGGACACAGGTTATTAATACCAGCCTTAACGGCTTTTATAACGTTACCAATTTCTTCATCCAGAGGATGCTGCGTAACAAGTATGGCAGGATAGTGAACATGGTTTCGGTTTCGGGTGTAAAAGGCACACCGGGGCAAACCAACTATTCGGCTGCTAAAGGTGCAGTTGTTGCTGCTACCAAGGCATTGGCGCAGGAAGTTGCCAAGCGTAATATTACCGTTAATGCTGTAGCGCCGGGCTTTATAAGAACGGATATGACAGGAGATCTTGACGAAAAAGAACTCATAAAGCTTGTTCCTGCCAACCGTTTTGGTGAAGCGGAAGAAGTAGCTGACCTGGTAGGTTTCCTTGCATCTAAAAAAGCAGGATACATAACCGGTGAGGTAATTAATATAAACGGCGGAATATACTCTTAATAATCCTTATACGACGATAATATGGACAGAAGGGTAGTTATAACCGGTATGGGCATTTACTCTTGTATTGGCACATCGCTTGAAGAGGTTAAAAACTCATTATACAACGGAAAATCAGGAATACAGGTTGATGAGGACAGGAGGGAATTCGGTTTCCGCTCATGCCTTACAGGACTTGTGCCAAAACCTGATCTTAAAGAACACCTCAACAGGCGCCAGCGTATAAGCATTGGTGAAGAAACCGAGTATGCTTATATGGCTACCATTCAGGCGCTGGAAGATGCAGGTATTACCGATGCTTTTTTTGACGAGAATGAAGTAGGTATCTTATACGGTAATGACAGTGTGTCCAAAGCTATTATTGATGCGACTGACATTATCCGTGAAAAGAAAGACACTACACTAATAGGGTCAGGGGCTATCTTTAAGTCCATGAACTCTACGGTAACCATGAACCTTTCTACCATTTTCAGGCTTCGTGGCGTGAACATGACGGTGAGTGCTGCATGTGCCAGTGGCTCACATTCGGTAGGTTTAGGATTCCATCTAATAAAAAGCGGGCTTCAGGATATTATTATCTGCGGAGGCGCACAGGAAATAAATAAATATGCCATGGGCAGTTTTGACGGGCTTGGTGTTTTCTCGCCTGACGAAGCTACGCCAACAGCAGCCTCAAGGCCTTTTGATGCTTCACGCAATGGCCTGGTGCCAAGCGGAGGCGGCGCTACGCTTATACTGGAATCATACGAGTCGGCCATAAAACGTGGTGCTAAAATTTATGGCGAAGTTATAGGATATGGCTTCTCTTCAAACGGAGGGCATATCTCTACACCTAATGTTGATGGGCCTGCAACTGCCATGAAGCGTGCGCTTGAAATGGCAGGAATAAGTCCGGATGCGGTAGATTACATTAATGCGCATGCAACATCTACACCTGTAGGCGATGCTAACGAAGCCAAGGCCAT
Organism: Flavobacterium sp.; assembly: GCA_052039185.1. Classification (GTDB taxonomy): domain Bacteria; phylum Bacteroidota; class Bacteroidia; order Flavobacteriales; family Flavobacteriaceae; genus Flavobacterium. The sequence goes on along the minus strand of JBQGDS010000223.1, from coordinate 10,232 downwards.
ACACGAAATATTTGGTGGCAGCAGGCCGTATGTGAGCTCAACAAAATCAATGACTGGGCACGAATGCTGGATGGCGGGAGCAAGCGAGGTAATTTACTCAATGTTGATGATGCAGCACTCGTTTGTAGCGCCTAACATTAATTTTGAAACGCCCGACGAGGATTCGGCCAAATTAAATTTGGCAGCTACAACCGTAGATAAGGAAATTAATATATTTTTGTCAAATTCTTTTGGGTTTGGCGGAACAAACTCAGCATTAATAGTTAAAAAAGTTTAATATCAGCACATGGACAAAGCAGCAATTATTGAGAAGATTAATAATTTTTTGATTGATGAATTTGAGGTAGACGGAGATGAGATCCAGCCTGATGCCAACCTGAAGGATACACTTGGCCTTGACAGCCTTGATTATGTAGACCTTGTGGTAACGGTTGAGTCTAATTTTGGTGTTAAGCTTGGGGAAGCTGACTTTGTAGGTGTAAGCACCTTCCAGAATTTTTATGATCTTATAGAGAATAAGGTAAAAAGCAAACAATAATATATGAGCGAATGGGACGGTAAATCCAAAGGTACGCTTCTGGGCTACAGGATTTTTGTGTTCTGCATAAAGAAACTGGGCATAAGGCCGGCTTATTTTGTTCTGTATTTTGTTGCAGCCTATTATTTTCTTTTCCTTTGGAAAACCAATAAGGTTACGTTTTATTACCTCCACAGGCGGCAGGGTTATTCATGGCTGAAGGCAAAATCGCTGCTATACCGCAGTTACTTTACCTTTGGGCAGACGCTTATTGACAAAACTGCCATTTCGGCGGGGCTGCGTGATAAGTTTACCTATGAGTTTGACGGGATACATATACTTATTGACCTGCTTGAAAAGAAAAAGGGTGGGGTACTTATCAGTGCACATATAGGTAATTTTGAAATAGCCGAATATTTCCTGGCAGATATTAATGTTGATTTTTGCATCAACCTTGTAACTACCGATATGGAACACCATGCTATTAAGGAATACCTTGAAAGTGTATCATTAGGTTCGTCGGTAAAGTTTATTTTTATTAGAGAAGACCTCTCGCACATTTATGAGATAAATGCTGCATTGGCTAATAATGAACTGGTGTGCTTTACAGGCGACAGGTATATGGAAGGCGTAAAATATCTTACAGAGCCACTTTTAGGCGAAGATGCCAACTTTCCTGCCGGGCCGTTCCTTATTGCCTCAAGGCTTAAGGTACCTGTAGTATTTGTCTATGTAATGAAGGAAAAAAACCTGCATTACCACCTGTATGCCCGCGAAGCCGAAGTAAAGCATAGGGATGAGCAGGCACTACTTAAATCATATACGCAAAGTGTTGAAGGCATGCTGCGGGAATATCCGTTGCAGTGGTTCAACTATTTTGATTTTTGGGGTGCATTCAAAAAAAATAAATAATTCATAATAAGGCATTTGCCTTCAATTGCTATATTTAGCATCTGTAATATATGGAAGGATTAGATGCTATTATAATAGGTTCGGGTGCCGGTGGTCTTACTACCGCGTTATGCCTTGCCCGTGCCGGGAAAAAGGTGTTAGTGTTAGAACAGCATTATGTACCGGGCGGATGGTGCCATAGCTTTACGTTAAATGGCCAGCGATTTAGCCCCGGCGTTCATTATATCGGCCTTGTTGATGAAGGTGATGCCACTAACGATCTTTATAAAGGGCTCGGCATAGCAAACGACCTTGTTTTTTTTCGAATGAATACAGATGCCTTTGAGCACTGTATAATTAATGGCGAACGGTTTGATTTGCCAGCCGGATTTGATAATATGGCGGCATCACTAAGCAAGCGCTTTCCTGAAGATGCAGAACAAATAAAAAAATACTTTACCCTTGTTGATAAAGTAAACTACCAAATGCAGCTTATGCCCAAACTGAAAGGCTTTTGGCAATTTTTGACTGCACCATTTCGCACTAAAGATTTTGTACACCATATACCTTTTACGCTCAAAAAAATTGTAAAAAGGTATACCAAAAATCCATTACTTACCGCAGTGCTCAATACCCAGTGCGGAGATCATGGCCTGCCTCCGGCAAGGGCAAACTTTATCGTGCATTGTTCTGTAATGGCACATTATGCAAATGGTGGTTTTTACCCAATGGGCGGTGGTGGTGGTATTGTTAAAGCCATGACCAATACCATAAAAAAACATGGCGGGGCAGTAAGGGTAGAAGCACCTGTAAAGAAAATATTGGTTGAAAATGGTTCAGCTTATGGCGTAGAGCTCCAAAATGGTGAGCGTATACTTGCAGGTAAAATAGTATCGAATGCAGATCCTTCAATCACATACCTTGATCTTGTAGGTGCAGAACACCTCAGTAAAAAATTACTGAAGCGCCTTAGTGAAACAAAATATTCTGTTACATCGCTTATCCTTTTCCTTACGGTAGATATGGATGTTACAGCTGCAGGAGTTGATTCAGGTAATATGTGGATTTTCAGGGATGCTGATACCGATGCCCAGTTCGAAGAACTTATTGCAGGGAATCTAACTGAAGGCGATGAATTTCCGGGATTGTTTATGAGTTGTACTACTATAAAAGATCCTGTAAGTTATAATGGAAGATACCATAGTTTTGAAATGGTTACCTATGTTGATTACAAAAGTATGGAAGAGTTTGGTGGGGAAGAAGATTACCACTCTGACAAATATGCTGAATTTAAAGAGAAAATAATCAATAAATTCCTGAATACAGCCGAAAAGGTTATGCCGGGTGTTAGGCAGCATATAGTGCAGGCAGAGCTTGGCACACCAAAAACAAACCGTTTTTACATCAATTCAACAAACGGCAATGTGTATGGTACCGAAAAAACATTGAAACATGTTGGGCCGTTCGCCTATAAAAATAAATCTGAGATCAATAACCTGTACCTTACAGGAGCGAGTACGTTGTCGCATGGAGTTACAGGAGCAACCTATTCGGGTGTGCACACGGCGGCAAAAATTCTGGGGTGTACGTTTGATGACCTCATTATACAGGATGATAGCCAAAAACTGAGGATTTATGATGCCGAAGACCCTGCCACATGGCCGCAATGGGTACACAAAAAAAGAGAAGATAAAGTTCGCACGTTTAAGGAGGTTAAAACCAGGCAGACTACATAAATGAAGAATGTTCTTGTCATATACTTTACACAATCAGGGCAGCTGGCTGAAATTGCGCAGCATATTACGCGTCCTTTTCAGGCTGATCCTAATGTAAACCTTGTGTTCCACGAAATAAAAATGGCCAAGCCGTTTCCTTTTCCGTGGAATAAAGAACAGTTTTTTGATGTTTTTCCGGAATCATTCCTACAACTCCCGGCTGAAATTGAGCCTGTACCAAATGAAATGCTTTCAATAAAATGGGATATGGTATTGCTGCATTACCAGGTTTGGTTCCTATCGCCATCTATCCCTGTAAATTCATTCCTTAAAAGTACTTATGCAAAACAATTGCTGGACAATACACCCGTTGTTACAATAAGTGGCAGCAGGAACATGTGGTATCTGGCACATGATAAGATAAAAGCACTGCTGAAACAAAATAATGCTTTATTAAAAGGAAATGTAGCGTTGGTAGACCGTGCCGGTAACCTTATAAGCGTAATCACGATTGTAGAGTGGATGTTCAGCGGGAAGAAATATAAGCATTTGGGAATATTTCCGTTACCGGGCGTTTCGGATAAGGATATACATGAATCTGAAAAATTTGGGCATACCATTTTAAAGGCATTGCATAATAATAGTCTTAATGATTTACAGCCTCAATTACTGGAACAGGATGCCGTAAGGGTAAGTCCGTATCTTGTTGGGGTAGACCGCAAAGGCAATCATATCTTTAAAAAATGGTCGGCTTTTATTATAAAAAAGCAAGGAGATACCCGCCGCAGGCTGCTAAAGTTATTTGTTGTTTATTTAGTGCTTGCTATTTGGGTTATTTCGCCAATTGTATATATCTTGCACCTCATTTCTTATCCTTTTAGGATTAATGCAATAAAAAAACAAAAAGCATACTATAAAGGCGTGTAAAACGCAAAAAATAAAACAAACAGAGCCAGGAATAAAAATTATGTTTGACGTTTATATAACAAGGGCCGGGAAATATCTGCCAAATGAAGCCGTTAGTAATGACGAGATGGAAGATATACTCGGTAAAATTAATGATACGGCATCAAAGGCGCGCCGCATAGTGTTGCGCAACAACGGTATCAAAACCCGCTATTATGCCGTTGATAAGAAAGGCAATATAACGCATAATAATGCACAGCTTACCAATCTTGCCATTGAACAGCTGTATGATGAAAATTTCACTAAAAATGATGTGGAGCTGCTTTCCTGCGGTACATCATCCCCCGATAATTTATTCCCGTCACATGCTTCAATGGTACATGGGCTCATGAAAAACCATTCGGTTGAGCTTAACTCGTCATCCGGCGTATGCTGCGCGGGCATGAACGCTTTAAAATACGGCTATCTTTCAGTTAAATCTGGTAATACTAAAAATGCGGTATGCACAGGTTCCGAAAGGTCGTCAACATGGTTTCAGGCCAATAAATTTGAGAACGAGGTGGTAAACCTTCAGGCACTGGAAGAGCAGCCTGTAATTGCATTTAAAAAAGATTTCCTTCGCTGGATGCTGTCTGACGGTGCCGGCGCATTGCTTTTGGAAAATGAGCCGAAAGGCGATATTTCCCTAAAAATAGAATGGATGGAAGGATATTCTTTCGCCCATGAACTGGAAGCCTGTATGTATGCCGGCGGCGACAAGCTGGAAGATGGCTCAATAAAGCCATGGCAGGATTACACTCCTGAAGAATGGCTTAAAGAATCGGTTTTTGCAGTAAAGCAGGATGTAAAGCTGCTTGATAAATATATAATGGACAAGGGATCGGATGTTGCGCGTGAGGCGCTGCAGAAACATAATTTCGACCCTAAAGATATTGACCACCTGCTTCCACACGTATCATCAAACTTTTTTGCTAAAAAACTGTATGATGCATTACTGGAAAAAGGGGTAGATATACCGGAGCATAAGTGGTTCATGAACCTGCCAAACGTAGGTAACGTGGGGGCAGCCTCTATATACCTTATGCTGGAGGAGATCATGAAATCAGGCAAGCTGAAAAAAGGAGAAAAAATATTTTTAATTGTGCCGGAAAGCGGCAGGTTTACCTACGCTTTTGCACTGCTTACCGTTTGCTAAATGGAATCTATAGTAAGTAAAGAGACTGTTGAGAACCTGATACCGCAAAAAGCACCTTTTGTAATGGTAGACAAGCTGCTTAAGTTTCAAGAAAACACTATTATTGCAGGGCTTACCATTCCGGCCGACAATATTTTTGTTGATAATGGTAAGTTTACCGAGCCGGGTATCGTAGAGCATATGGCACAATCAGTAGCGCTGTATACAGGTTACCAGTACCATCTTAAAAACGAGCCGGCACCCACAGGATATATCGGCTCAATAAAAGATGTAGTTATTACCGAACTTCCGGAAGCCGGTGACAGCCTGGTGACAGAGGTAAGTGTGTTACAGGAATTTATGGGTATTACCCTTGTGAACATCATCACTAAAAAGAATGATAAGCAAATAGCCGCAAGCCAGATGAAAACGGTTTTGGCAAAATAATATGTATGGAGAAAGTCGTCGAGATAAATAATTACCTTCCGCACAGGGCGCCAATGCTAATGGTTGATTGTATAGTAGCTATGAACCACGAAAAGGTGGAAACCATATTTACTATTGAGGAAGATAATATTTTTGTTGAGAACGGATTTTTTACCGAACCCGGGCTGATAGAAAATGCCGCACAAACCTGTTCGGCTATTGTAGCCAAATCTTACTTTGTTGACGAAAATAACGAAGAAGTTGAGGAAAAGGACGTAATAGGCTTTATCAGTTCCATTAAAAAAGTGGCAATACATGCGCTGCCTGAAGCAGGATGCGACATTACTACAGTTGCCACACTTATTTCCAGCTTTGATACAGGCGCTTACCTTACCTGTATGATGAGCTGTAAAACCTACTGCGGGGAAGAATTACTTTTAGAAGGCGAGATAAATTTATTTATACAGGAGATGCAGGATGAAAAAAAGTGAAGTGCCACAGGATAGCAGCAGTATTAGTGCCATGAACCAAAAGGAACTTTGCTATGCTGTTGATGAAAACGGAAACTATACCACTGAGCTCAGCACTGGCTGGGAACCTAAAACCATAGCGCTTGATAACGCCATGCAGGATATACGCGAACGTGCCGAAGAGGCAAGGCAGCGTTTCCTGGCAGGTACTGCAAGTCCTATTGAGTATTTCATGGAAATAAACAAGATGGACGTGGGCATACTGGCAAGTTATGCAGGCATGTGGCAGTGGAGGGTTAAAAGGCATTTTAAACCTAAAGTATTTGCAGGACTTAGTGATAAGGTATTGGCAAGATATGCCGATGCATTTTCGATATCTGTTGATGAACTGAAAAATTTTAAAGGCTGATAATGCAGACAGATTTTAAACATTACCAGTCCGCGCATTGTGAAAACGGCGTGGCATCTAATCTTTTAAGACATAATGGCCTTGTGCTTAGCGAGCCTATGGTATTTGGCATCGGTTCAGGCCTTTTTTTTGTATATCTCCCTTTTATAAAAGTTAACCATGCACCGGCTTTCAGCTATCGCCCGCTTCCGGGTTGGATTTTCAACAGGCTGGCTAACAGGCTGGGGCTTAAAATTAAGAGGCAGAAATTCGCAACGCCTGCCGCTGCTGAAAAAGCGCTTGACGAAAACCTTAAGAATAATATACCTTCAGGACTTCAGGTAGGTGTATACAACCTTCCTTATTTTCCTGATGAATACCGCTTTCATTTCAATGCACACAACATTGTGGTATTTGGTAAAGAAGGCGATAATTATATTGTGAGCGATCCTGTAATGCAAACGTCTACAACGCTTACCCGCAAAGAACTTGAAAAAGTACGTTTTGCCAAAGGCGCTTTTGCTCCTAAAGGCCAGATGTACGATCCTATACATGTGCCTAAAGAAGTTGACCTTAAAAAGGCAATAACCAAAGCCATAAAAAACACCTGTCGCGATATGCTTGCTCCGTTCCCGCTTATAGGTGTGGGTGGTATAAAATATGTTGCCAAACAGATACCGAAATGGCCGGTAAAACTGGGTGTAAAAAAAGCGAATCATTACCTGGCGCAAATAGTGCGCATGCAGGAAGAAATAGGTACAGGCGGTGGCGGTTTCCGCTTTATATATGCGGCTTTTTTGCAGGAAGCTTCAGTACTACTTAATAATCCTGAGCTTAAAAAGCTATCTGCCGAAATGACTGAGATAGGCGATGCCTGGCGTGATTTTGCCGTTGAGGCTGCCCGCGTTTACAAAAACCGCAGTAATAAAGCCGATGTATACAACCTGCTTGGCGATCAGCTTATGGCAATAGCCGACAGGGAAAAAGAATTTTTTAAAAAATTACGCAAAGCAATATAACATGGCAGCCCCTGTTATCGAAATACATTCACTCACTAAGCAATATAAAGGCGCCGGCTTCCTGTCGGTCAACTCATTGTCGCTTACTGTAGAAAGAGGTGAGATATTTGGTTTATTAGGGCCAAATGGTGCAGGCAAAACGACACTTATTTCAATGCTTTGCGGTTTGGTAAATCCTACGTCCGGTACATTTACAATTGAAGGGCATACCTATCATGATAATGCCCTTGCCATAAAAAAAACAATAGGTGTAGTGCCGCAGGAATATGCATTATACCCTACACTTACAGCGCGTGAAAACCTGCTGTACTTCGGGAGCATGTATGGGCTTAAAGGTAAGGCGCTTAAGCAAAAGGTAGCCGATGCGCTTGATTATTTAGGACTTGCAGAGTTTGCCGATAAGCGTACCGAAACTTTTTCCGGAGGGATGAAACGCCGTGTTAATCTTATTGCAGGATTGCTGCATAACCCATCAATTCTTTTTCTTGATGAGCCAACTGTTGGGGTTGATGTGCATTCAAAAAATGTTATTATTGAGTACCTCAAGCAGGTAAACGCTTCGGGCACTACCATTATATATACTTCGCATCATTTGGTTGAGGCGCAGGACTTCTGTACGCGGATTGCAATTATTGACCACGGCAGGATTTTGACCGACGGCACGCCCGAAGGCCTTATTGCAGCAACGCCAAATGCAGAAAGCCTTGAAGATGTTTTCTTATCATTAACCGGACACGAACTTCGCGACCATGCATAAGCTGTTAATGTCTATATACAAAGAAACGCTTCTCCTTATTCGCGATGTGGGTGGGCTTATCGTCTTGTTTTTCATGCCGTTGATACTGATAATTACAGTAACGCTGATACAGGACAGTACTTTCCGCACGGCTACAGAAAGCACAATTCCTATCCTTGTAGTGGATAATGATAAAGGGGAGGTGTCAAAGCTGATTGACGGCAACCTAAAGGAAAATAATTCGTTTTCGGTTATTACACAGCATAAAGGCAAACCTATTGATGAGGCGTATGCCAAAGACCAGGTTTTTGCCGGTAAATACCAGCTGGCCATAATTATACCTGAAGGTTTAAGCTCCGGATTAAAGGAAACTGTTGATGCCAATGTGAACAAGATCATGGAAGGTTTTGGTGCAGCTGATAGCCTTGCTAAACCATCTGTTGAAGTAAAAGTTGTACCGAAAGAAGTACGCCTGTATTTTGACCCGGCATCGCAGTCGGCATTTAAAAACGCGGTAAAGAGCGCTATTGACAGGATGATATCCCAAATAGAAACAAAGTCTATTTACGATGCTTTCCGCAAGCAGATGGGCGAAGAGAGTGTGGATGCCTTTCAGCAGCAAAACTATATCAGTTTTAAAGAAATTATGCCTATGTTCGAGAACAAGGCTATGGTGCCTAATTCCACACAGCACAATGTACCTGCGTGGTCATTGTTTGCTATCTTCTTTATTGTGGTGCCATTATCTATCAATATTGTAAAAGAAAAAAACCAGGGTACGCGTGTGCGTCTCAGGACAAATCCGGTATCATTTGCCACGGTTATAGCTGGTAAAACCATAACATTCCTTGTAATCTGTATGATACAGTTTGTGCTTATGGTGTTGGTTGGCGTATATGTTTTCCCGGAAATAGGCCTTCCGCCATTGGTTATGAACGGCAACTTCGGGCTTATGTGCATAGTGGCGCTGTTTGCAGGCTTTGCAGCTATAGGCTTTGGTATATTGCTGGGCACTGTAGCCCGCACACAGGAACAGGCTGCGCCGTTCGGCTCTACTGCTGTGGTGGTGCTTGCAGCTGTGGGTGGTGTTTGGGTGCCGGTATTTGCCATGCCTAAAATTATGCAGTATATTGCACAGGCATCGCCTATGAACTGGGGGCTTGATGCCTTTTATGATGTTTTGTTACGCAATTATTCGTTGGTAGAAATCCTGCCAAAACTGGGGATGATGTTTGCCTTTTACCTGGCAACCGTCCTGATATCAATAGCATACGATGAGAAAAAAAGAGCAGTATAACGAGGCCGAAGGCTTAACCATATCCCAGGATATAAGGGTGCGTTTTAATGAGACCGATCCGCTGGGTATTGTATGGCATGGCTACTATATAACTTATTTTGAAGATGGCCGCGAGGCTTTTGGCAGGGAACATGGCATTTCGTACCTTGATGTGCACAGCCATGGCTTTACTACGCCAATTGTAAAATCATCGTGCGAACATAAATTATCATTACGTTATGGCGATGTAGCGCGTATAGAAACTACAATTGTAGATACGCCTGCCGCTAAAATGGTATTCCGCTATAAAATATTTGATGCCAATAATGAGATTGCATGCACCGGCGAAACCGTACAGGTATTTGTAAACAGCGAAGGTGTAATGATGCTGAACCTGCCACCTTTTTTTGAAGAATGGAAACGTAAAGTGGGATTGTTAAAATAATGGGGTTACAGAACGTTTACATATCTTATACTAATTGCGTTACGCCGCTTGGGCTTGATGTAAAATCGAATACCAATGCGCTGGATAAGGGAGTGACCGGCATATCTTACCATTCGGACAGCCCGTTGATGGAAAATCCCTTTTATGCCGGGACTGTAGATACAGATGCGCTTGATTTGGCTTTTGCTGAAATAGGCGATATAAGTCAATACACGCGCCTCGAAAAAATGATGCTTTTAGCGCTGCATCCTGTTATTGAAAGATCGGGT
>JBQGDS010000222.1:0-9492 GCA_052039185.1 Flavobacterium sp. | reverse complement strand
TAAGGACAAAAACCTGAAAAGCGACGTGGTACTGCTTCGCGACCCAGATGCCAACAGCTGGATAGCCAAAGTAGATAAATCATGGAGCGGTGCAATACCTGCAACAATAATATACAAAGACGATGAGCGCAAATTTTATGAAAAGGCATTTACTTATGAGGAACTTAAAAAAGAAGTGGATAGTTTTAGCAAAAGTAAATAGCCAAAAGCCAAAAGTCCCAAATCATAAATTGATCATAATCATTAAATTTTTCAATCTTTAAATAATACAACATGAAAACAATTAAATTTTTGTTCCTGATAATTGCAGTCGGTACGCTGATTGCCTTTACAGCAGCCAACACCACAGCAGGGTACAAAGTAGGGGATACCGCTACCGATTTCAGCCTGAAGAATGTTGATGGTAAGAAAGTGTCTTTAGCAGGTATTAAAGATGCAAAAGGCTATATAGTGATATTTACATGTAACCACTGTCCGTATGCCCAGGCGTATGAAGATAGGATTATAGCGCTTGACAAAAAGTACAAAAAACTGGGTTACCCTGTTGTGGCTATAAACCCAAACAATCCTGAAAAGCAGAAAGACGATAGTTTTGCCAAGATGCAGGAAAGGGCAAAAGAGAAAAAGTTTACATTCCCGTATGTGCTTGATGAAGGGCAGAAGATTTATCCGCAATATGGTGCTACCAAAACGCCTCACGTATATGTACTGCAAAAAACAGCTAAAGGTAATGTTGTTAAATACATAGGCGCTATTGATGACAATTATGAAGATGAAAAAGCTGTTAAGCAGAAATATGTTGAAGCCGCTGTTGATGCGTTGCTGAAAAATAAAGAAATTGCTGTAAAAGAAACAAAGGCTATTGGGTGTTCTATAAAAGCATAATACTTTTGTAAAAAAATAAATAATGAATATATCTCAGGAAGAATGGTGGGAAGGTGCACAGCAGGACGAAAATGCTGTGATACTTGATGTGCGCACCCAGGACGAATACAACCGTGGTATTATACCCGGAGCAGTAAATCTTGATATTTATATGGGCCAGGGCTTTATTGATGCGGTTGATGCACTTGATAAGTCTAAAAGCTATTATGTGTATTGCGCAGCAGGAGCCAGGAGTGGCAATGCCTGCAATGTAATGTCTCAGCTTGGTTTTAGTACTGCATATAACCTTGTAGGAGGTATATCGCAGTGGCGGGGGCCAGTAGTGCAACCTGAATAATAATAAAGCCTCCCTAAGTGGGAGGCTTTTTAATTTTTACGTGATTTGAAAGAATTGATATTTTCTTTCCAGTATTCTATAAGGCTGCGTATTTTTTCTTTGTATTTACTGTAATCGTCACCCTTTTGTATAAAACCCTGTACTGACAGTTTATTGGCCTGTTTGATAGATTTTTCATCCTGCGCGTTCGATATAAATATATAAGGTATATCCTTATCCATTAATATTTCTTCGCTCATTATAATATTCCTTAGCTCAAAACCGCCAAGTTTAGGCATGTTAATGTCAGATATTATAATGAAGGGCTGTATCTCCGGCCTTCTCAGGTAATCAAGAACCTGTGTGCTGTCAGCAAAAAATACAAGGTTGTTTTTATAACCCAGGTCACGGAAAATTTCCTTCAGGATTTCCCTGTCGTCCTCATCATCTTCAATGATAAGTATGTCGCGGTGCATTTTCATATATGCATCTGTATTTGGTTTATGGTTGTTTAGTACTGCAAAATATGCATTTTCGGCAAAATTTCAAACTTAAATAAATACAAAAAAATACTATTTCGTTACAAAAAATTGAGTTCCCGAATAAGTAAGTAAAATCTGAACCACAAATTTTATACCTTGCAGCAATAAACCTAAAATCATCCATCATGAAAATCAAAACTTTACTACTGGCATTATTACTGTTTACAGGTACATCAAAACTAATGGCGCAGTCGCCGGAACCTGCTTCGGTAGTGCTTGACAAAGCCTATGCCCAGGCAAAAAAAGAAAATAAGAAAGTATTGCTTATGTTCCACGCATCATGGTGTACATGGTGTAAGAAAATGGAGAACAATATGGCACTACCGCAAATGAAGCCACTGTTTGAAAAAAATTATGTACTGGCTTACCTTGATGTGCAGGAGCCACCCAAAAAGAAAGAGCTTGAAAATCCAGGGGCAGATGAAGTATTGAAAAAATACAAAGCCGACAGGGCAGGTATACCGTTTTTTGTAATTCTGGATGCCAAAGGAAACCTGCTGGAAGATTCATTTAACGCTACAGGTGAAAACATAGGCTGCCCGGCATCAAAAGAAGAAGTGGCGGAATTTACCAAAATGCTGAAGAACACATCAAAACTTACCGATAAAGAACTGGCACAGATTACCGAAACATTCATCATAAAAAAATAAATGGAAATAAAAACACTTGAAGGTATCCCCATTGCCATTTTAGCGGATACCTTCAATGAGGCTTTTTCAGATTATAAAATCAGGTTCAATGTAACTGAGGACTTTTTCCGGAAAAAATTTGAAGCTGAAAGCATAAAACAAAAACTATCAGTTGGGGCTTTTGATGGCGGCAGGCTGGTAGGCTTTATATTGCATGGTGTTGATGAAATTGATGGAGTAAAAAGCGTGTTTAATGGTGGTACAGGTGTAGTGCCATCACATCGTGGCAGGCGTATTACCGAAGCTATGTACATTTATGCACTGCAAATTTTATGCACTGCAGGGTACAAACACCATCAGCTTGAAGTACTGCATGATAATGACAAAGCGAAAAAAGTGTACCTGAAAATGGGATTTAAAGATGTGCGTATGGTAGCATCATTTGCGGGAAAGGTTGCTGCCGAAATACCACCATCTATAACAATACAGCAAGTTGATAAACTTGATTTTGAAGTGTTACAATCATGGTGCAATGTACAGCCCACCTGGCAGAACAATACGCAATGTATACTTCGCGTTGCATCAAGACATGACTTTTATATGGCTTGCCTTAATGGGGAGGAAGCAGGTTTTGCAGCAGTTGATACACTTAACAACAGGATAAAGCAGTTTGCCGTAAAGCCATCGTTACGCCGAAATGGAGTAGGACACGCTTTGTTCAGCCATATAAGTGATAAATATGGCATAGTAACTTTTGTAAACTATGACCTTTCAGATACCGGCAGCCTTTTATTTTTTAATAAACTTGGGCTTGTACAGGATAACGACCTGTATGAAATGAAACTGCAATTTTAACCATTTTTAGTACCTTTATCATAAATTATTTGTCATGAAAAACCTTTTTTATATTATAACATTATTGCTTGCCGTAACAGTTTCGGCACAGCAAAAAAAAGCACAGTTGGTTACGCCATCGCAATTTGCAAAAGAAATTGCTGCTAATAAAGTACAGCTTGTTGATGTGCGTACGCCTAAAGAATATAAGGCAGGGCATATTCAGAACGCTGTAAATATACACCTGTATGATAAAGACTTTGAACAACGCATTGATAAGCTTGATAAAAATAAGCCGGTATATGTGTATTGCAAAGTTGGCGGGCGCAGCGCCGAAGCGGTAGAAATAATTCAGGCTAAAGGCTTTAAAAAAATAGTGGAGCTTGACGGAGGTATTGATGCCTGGGCCGAAGCAGGCAAACCGGTTAAAAAGTAAGTATGGGTACTGTAGAAATACTACTTATAGCCGGTATAGCTGTTTTGCTTATTGTCCTGGTTTTGCTTGTCATAAAACTTAAAAAGTCAGAAAGAATAAAAAGTGAGCTTCAGGACCGCTACCTTGATATGGAAAACAAGGTAAGTACATTGCAGCTCCAAACCCTGGAAGGACGCCTTAACCCACACCTTTTCAAGAATATACTCAACTCCATACAGTCGCATGCGTACCAAACGTATTTTGCTATGGATAAACTCTCTAACGTACTGGATTACATTTTATATGAAAGCCAGAACCGTTTTGTTAGCCCAAAGGAGGAGATAGAGTTTGCCCTTAACCTTATCGAAATAAATAAAATAAAGATAAGCCCGCTTTTTTCATTAAGCATTAAAAAGAAGATTGATGAGCAGGATGCGCTGTATGACCAAAAAATACTTGCACCGCTAATTTCTATTGATCTTATTGAGAATGCCTTTAAGCATGCTGATCTTCAAAGTCCTGATGCTTTTATATCGGTAGTGATAGAGTTCAGGGATAACAATTTTTCGATGACAGTGTCTAATAAAATATCGGGTAAGTCATCATTCATTAAAGAGCATAGCGGTATAGGCACAGCAACGCTGGAACAGCGCCTGCGCATAATTTATAAGTCCTGCTTTAAGCTGGAACGCTATGCCGAAGAAGATGTATATGTTGCACATTTAAAAATTAATCTCCTTGAGCACAAAAATCAGATGCTTACTTCTTGATGATGAGCTGCCGGGGCTTGCCTATCTTAAAATGATGTGTGAGCAGATACCGCAGCTTGAAGTGGTAAAAGCTTTTAACAGCCCGGATGTTTTCCTGAAGGAACAGCAGGACATTGACTATGATTTATTGATTTCGGATATTGAAATGCCCGGAATGAACGGGCTTCAGGTAGCCGATGCCATAAAAGATAAAGCGGTTGTTTTTACAACCGCGTATAAAAATTTTGCGGTTGATGCTTTTGACAGGAATGCGATTGATTATGTAGTGAAGCCTGTAAAGCCGGAAAGGCTGCAGCAGGCAATACAAAAAGTTGTAGCATTGGTTGAAAAACCTCAGGCTATACCCAAACAGGTGCAGCTTAATACCGATAAAGGTAAAGCGCTTATAGGCACAGACAAAATATTTAGTATTATAACCTCGGATATTGACAGTCGGGATAAGGTGCTGCTGATGAACGATGGTACACGTATTATTGCCAAAAATGCTTCGTTTGAAAAGCTTCTCGAACTCATTGAAAATGATGATTTTATCCGTATCAATAAAAGGGTAGCTATTGCATTAAGGCATGTACAGTTTTATTCGCATGACGAGATCACATCTGATATTCCAGGGCCTGAAGGCAAGCCGTATACCTTCCCACTAAGCGAAATTTACCGTGCTGACTTTATAAAAAGGGTAAAGCTTTAACATTTTATTACAATTTTTACCCAATTCATTACAAAACCTCTGGTGTATAGTGTAATGCTGATATTTACTCACAAATTTCTCTGTAATATTGCGCTTATTTTTTAAACGCCACAATCATGAGGAAATTTAAGAACAGCATATTTTACATTAGCGTACTTGTCATTTTTTCCGCACTTATATTTTGGGCGCTGAAAAGCGGCAAAAAGCTGGAAGAGGGAAGACACATAATTAATAAGACCTCAGGTAACGGCCAATGGGAAGATTTCCTGGAATCATTTCAGCATAACCTTACGCATCCTCTTGCGTTGTTACTTGCCCAAATTATCACTATACTTTTTGTTGCCCGCCTTTTCGGGTGGATATGTAACAGGATAGGGCAGCCTACAGTTATAGGCGAAATGATAGCCGGTATAGTATTGGGGCCATCATTACTGGGTATGCTGCTTCCGGAATATTCTGCCATACTTTTCCCTGCTGCTTCATTGGGCAACCTGCAGTTCCTTAGCCAGATAGGGCTTATATTATTTATGTATGTTGTAGGTATGGAGCTTGACCTTAGTGTACTTCGTAACAAAGCGAAAGATGCTGTGATTATAAGCCATGCCAGTATTATTATTCCGTTTACACTGGGTACTATACTCGCTTATTTTATATATGAACAGTTTGCACCCCAGGGTGTTGCTTATCTTTCATTCTGCCTTTTCCTTGGTATAGCCATGAGCATTACGGCGTTTCCGGTATTGGCTCGTATAGTGCAGGAACGCGGATTGCACCGTACACGAATAGGTGCTATGGTCATAACCTGTGCCGCGGCTGATGATGTTACTGCATGGTGTATACTGGCGGCTGTAATTGCTATTGTAAAGGCAGGCTCATTTGTAAGTTCGCTTTATATTATAGGTTTATCAATAGCTTATGTACTATTAATGTTGTATGTGGTGAAACCATTCCTTAAGCGAATTGGCGACTTGTACAGCAATAAAGAAAATGTATCTAAGCCGCTTGTTGCTATATTTTTCCTTACACTGCTTATATCATCGTACACAACCGAAATTATAGGCATACACGCCTTGTTCGGGGCTTTTATGGCGGGAGCCATCATGCCGGAGAATATGCGTTTCAGGAATATATTTATTGAGAAGGTTGAGGATGTCTCCCAGATCATGCTGTTGCCACTATTCTTTGTATTTACAGGATTACGCACACAAATAGGCCTGTTGGACGACCCGAATATGTGGAAAGTATGCGGACTGATTATTTTAGTTGCCGTTACGGGTAAATTTTTGGGTAGCGCCATTACAGCACGGTTTGTGGGGCAAAACTGGCGTGATAGCCTTACCATAGGAGCACTTATGAATACGCGCGGACTTATGGAGCTTATCGTTCTTAATATAGGGTATGATTTAGGTGTGCTGTCGCAGGAAATATTCTCTATGATGGTTATCATGGCACTGGCTACTACTTTTATGACAGGCCCAGCGCTTGACCTGATTGGGTGGATATACAATCGTAAGAAGAATTATATCCCTTCTGAAATAAGGCAGGTTAGCCAGTTTAAAGTTTTGGTTTCTTTTGACAGCCCTGAAGGCGGCAAAACACTTTTAAGGCTTGCTAACAGTTTTGTGCGAAAACTAAAGGGCAATGCAATGGTTACAGCCATGCATGTGTTGCCAAGTGACGAGATACATACCTTTAATCTTGAAGAATATGAAAAAGACAGCTTTAAACCTGTAATAACTGAAGCTGAAACCCTGAACCAAAAAGTCACAACGCTTTTCCGTGCTACAACAGATATGGATTCGGATATTTCTACAGTAGCCAATAAAGGCGAGTTTGACCTGGTGCTGATTGATATAGGGCAGTCAATTTTTGAAGGTACGCTGCTGGGTAAAATACTTGGCTTTACAACAAGGATAATCAATCCTGAAAGCCTTCTTAATACATTTACAGGAAAGGAAAAGCTATTCGAAAATTCGCCTTTCGACGAAAAAACACAGCAGATACTTAGCAAAACCCAGGCATCAGTAGGTATACTTGTAGATAAGGAGTTTAAAAGTACTGACAGGGTTTTTGTTACCATTTTTGATGCCTCCGATGCCTTCCTGATTGACTATGCCCAAAAGCTTATCAGCAATGCAGGATCGCAGGTTACGGTACTTGATGCTGATGGCAGCATAAAAAATAACCCACAGATTAAGGAAACCATTCGCAGTATTGAGCATACCGCGCCAAACCACATCACATTGCTGAATGAAAGAAAGCTGGAAAAAGATTTCCTACAGGAGCAGGACCTGATGATAATAAGCGTAGAAAGCTGGAAAAAACTGGTAGAATCGCGCAGTACATGGCTTAACAACACTCCGTCACTACTTATTATTAAGCAGTAATTGTATATGAAATATAAATGTTTTGCTGCATGGCTTTTGCTGTGCACAGTAGCTTCTTTTGCCCAAACCGAAGCTGCATCGCAGCATGAAAAGACATCATTCGAAATGAAGTTTGAAGGCCTCGTAGCTGTATCTGCAGGAAGTGGTGCAATAGGGATTAATGTTGGAGGGCCAAGCCTTAAATATAAAATAACACCTGACTTTAAAATAGGGGCAGGGGCATTTCCGTCTCTTTTTATACATGATGATAAAGCCCAGCCACGGCTTGCCGTTTCTCCTATAATAGAATATAAAAAATGGATATTCCTGACGCCGTATTACGGTTATGACTCAAATAACAAGCAATTATGGACATTCGGGATAGGGTACAAGTTCAGATAACTATAATTAACAATCGCGCAATGTGTAATACAATAGTTATTTGTAATTTTAGTGTTTTAAAACAATACACAAAATGATACAAGTAAAAGCTTTTGCAGCTTATGATGCTGAAAGTGCACTAAAGCCTTTTGATTTCGAAAGGAAGGAACTGGGCGCTAAACAAATACAAATTGATATTTTATACAGCGGCGTTTGCCACAGTGATATTCATACCGCGCGCAGCGAATGGGGCCCGGCAATATATCCGTTAGTACCCGGCCATGAAATTGTGGGGCGTATAGTAAATGTAGGCAGTGAAGTTACAAACTTTAAAGTGGGCGACCTTGCCGGTGTAGGCTGTTTTGTAGATTCGTGCAGGCATTGTGCCAGCTGTAAGGAAGGCGAGGAACAGTACTGCGAAGAAGGCATGACAGCAACATACAACAGCTACGAGCGCGGTACAACCATACCAACTTACGGAGGTTACTCCACAAGTATAAGCGTAGATGAAAAATATGCGTTGCACGTATCAGAAAAGCTCCCTCTGGAAGGTGTTGCACCATTGCTTTGTGCGGGTATTACTACATATTCACCATTACGTTATCTTAATGTGGGTAAAGGGCATAAAGTTGCTGTACTTGGCTTAGGCGGCCTTGGTCACATGGCCATTAAACTCGCGCATAGTATGGGTGCAGCGGTGAGCCTGATTACCACGTCTCCCGCTAAAGCGGACGATGCCAAACGTCTCGGCGCACAAGAAGTAATTATCTCTAAAAACCCGGATGACATGGCTCGTCACGCGAAATCGTTTGATCTCATCTTGAACACAGCTGCGGGCCAGTATGATCTCAGTGCTTATCTCAACCTCCTGAAGCGTGACGGCACTATGGTTTTAGTCGGCGTACCGAACCTGGAAGATGCTCCTGTTTTAAAGCCCTTCAGCGTTATCCTTCCCCGCCGGAAGGTGACGGGTTCCGCCATTGGAGGCATTCAGGAAACGCAGGAGATGCTGGATTATTGCGCGCAGCATCAGCTTTATTCCGACATTGAACTCATTCCCATTCAACAGATTAATGAGGCGTATGACCGCATGCAGAAGAGCGACGTAAAATATCGGTTTGTGATTGATATGCAGTCTTTAGGCTAGGCTCATTAATGCTTGACAAAACCCCCTTTCAACTTCACGCTCCGTACTCCCCGGCAGGCGACCAGCCGAGCGCGATTCGTCAGCTTACAGAAGGATTGCAGGACGGGCTCTCGCACCAAGTCTTGCTCGGCGTAACGGGCTCGGGAAAGACGTTTAGCATCGCCAACGTGATTCAAAATGTTCAAAGGCCGACCCTGATCCTTGTGCACAATAAAACGCTTGCGGCTCAATTTTATGGCGAAATGAAAGACTTTTTTCCGAACAACCATGTTGAGTATTTTGTGTCTTATTACGATTATTATCAGCCGGAAGCGTATGTTCCCTCATCGGACTTATATATTGAAAAAGATTCCGCCATCAACGAGCATATTGAGCAGATGCGCCTCTCAGCCACGCGTGCGCTGACGGAATATCCCGACACCATCATTGTCGCAACGGTCTCGGCGATTTATGGCTTGGGCGATCCGACCTCTTACCGCAAAATGCTCCTGCACTTGCAGCGCCATGAAAAAATCAGTC
>JBQGDS010000221.1:0-2324 GCA_052039185.1 Flavobacterium sp. | reverse complement strand
ACAGAATGGAATGAGCCTTCCGTGTCTATGCACCCTGTAATAAGGGATGTTGCCGCCGCACTTGGCGACAGGGCAAAGGTCATAAAAATTGATGTGGATAAAAACCAGGAACTGGCTGATGCGCTTCGTATAAAAGGCCTGCCTACACTTATGATTTATAAGGAAGGACAGATGGTATGGAGGCAAAGCGGCGAGCTTGATGCCAACACAATCATTGGCCTGGTACAGGAACAGATCTAGGTTATTGTTCCAAACACAAAACCTTTCCCTTTTAAATATTTTATTGCTTTAGGCAGGGCATACTCCAGGTTGGGGAATGCTTTTGCACTGTCATGAAAAATAATCACGCTGCCGGCAACGGTATTTTGTACTACATTAGTAAGGCACTTTTGTGGTGTAATGGTACGGTCAAAATCGGCGCTTAGTACATCCCACATTATAATTTGGTAATCCAGGCTGCGTACTTTTGCTGCTTGGCTTCTTTTTATTTTACCGTATGGCGGGCGAAATAGTTTTGCAGGTTGTTCAATATACTGCCTGATTATATCGTCTGTAGCTTTTATGTTTTCAAGATAAGTTTGATTTTCGGTTTTCCAGCCATTTACATGGTTAAATGTATGATTGGCTATGGTATGGCCATCGGCAATTACACGTTTAAATATTTCAGTGTGTTTTTCAATATTATTGCCAATACAGAAAAACGTTGCTTTAATGCCATGCTGCTTTAACACACCTAAAACCCAGTCGGTAACTTCGGGTGTTGGTCCATCATCAAATGTAAGGTAAACTTTGTTGTCCTGATTAGGAATATCCCACACGTACCCCCTGAAGATTTTTTTAATTAACGAGTGTGTTTTTACCCAATACGGTTTCATGGCAATTAGAATTAAATGAAAGATGCAGCCGTGGCTGCATCTCAAATATACTAATTATAATTACTCGTTTTCCCTGCCGTAACGCTTAAACATTTGGTTATACTTGTTAAACGTTACCTTTTCTTTCTGGTATTTGGCAGGATCTTTTTCCTCCATAACTATCAGCAGGCTGCGGTAACGTTCTATATCGGTTACAATCTCAACGCGGTTAATGTCCTGTTCGCGGAGTTTCAACCCATAGTAATACGTCAGGTTCTCCTGGTATTTTTTCATCAGCTTATCCATTAGCTGACGGGCTTCTTTAGTAGCCCCCAACTCATAATAGCCTGCAGCAAATGGTTCTACCAATGTATAATAGCCAAAATATTCTACCGGCATTTTATCCATGGCAAGGTCAATAACTTTGCGCGCCTTGTCATTCTTGTTTTCGTTAATAAGGGCTTCCATCAGCCTGGCAAGGTTGGTACGATAGCTAATGCTGTTCTTGCGGGTTTCAGGGTCGTGGTAAATGTTTGGGCTGTTACTGTTGCCCCAATCCCATTTCATGACAATATCATACATAACATCAGTATCTATGTGCCCCATGTCAAGCGGGCTGCCATCTTCAGGAATAGCTGTCTTTACAGGGATAAGCTTGTATACAAGCCCATCAAGCTGAAGGTAGTCTTTCATCCAGATGTAATCATCATCTCCAAAGCTGCCACCAGTAAAGTAAATAGGGCGTTCCCAATTATTATGTTGTAAAATGTCAAGCATTATTAGGCGGTTCTTGTATATAGCATCGCCTTTTATGTCGAAATCAATAAACGGCACAATTGAGTCATATAGCTTAGGCGATACAATCCTGTTTTTTATAACCTGGTTTTTATCTACCGCAAGGCGTACTTTATTAGTAGGATAATAATTTACCCTATGCCCGTTGCGCAGTTCGCGTGTTGTTCTTTCATCGTCTGATGCCAGGAAGGTAAGCAAGGTTTTAAGATCCCAGCGATCTTCACGTTCCTGGTCAAAAAGCATATAATCGCGTGTGCCCTGCTGGTATTGTTCGTGTTTAAAGGTTATAGGCAATGGTGCCGACTCATATGCACGTGCTTTCATCTGGTCAATATACCAGTCGGTCATAAGGAGGCTTGTGTTTACAATACGTACATCGGTACGGTAGCCTTCAATTTCCTGGGCATACCATAGGGGGAAGGTGTCATTATCCCCAATGGTATATAAAATAGCATTCTTATCGCATGATGAAAGATATGCTTTTGCCATAGCCAGCGCAGTGTACCTGCCTGAACGGTCATGATCGTCCCAGTTTTGTGCACCCATAAGCACAGGTGCTGCTAAAAGTGACAGTGCTACTACAACCGGGCCTGAAACTTTAGGGCTTAGGTAATTTTTAATACCATCGTATAATGCATAAACGCCGAAGCCTATCCACATGGCAAATACAAAGAA
>JBQGDS010000220.1:0-9778 GCA_052039185.1 Flavobacterium sp. | reverse complement strand
GAGCAAGTATTTCGGCTTCCAGGTGAAGGTCTTCACCTGCGTGTGCATGTGGTGGCGTACCACCATGACCTACTTCGGTTAATATTACCTGAAGGGCAGGGGCAGGTACCGGAGTGACATTATCATCATCGCTACATGATGTTAAAGCCAGTAACGCGGTTATTGAAAAAAGGGCTGCGATTTTTGATATGTATTTTGTCATTGTATGTGTTATTGTTTAAAAAATAAATTCTGTTGTGTTGTGTTCCTGATTATGACAAAAAAGGCGGCGCCCTGCCGGAATACAAATTATTTATATACAGGACAATTTTACGATAGGGTAATAGGTTTTCCTTTTTACGATACGAATATTGTAAAGCACTTATTTCTTTATATACTAATGGCTCAGCCAGGAAATGGAAGAAATGGAAATCGCAATAATTGCAATGCTTTTCTAAAGATATAATAGTACTCCCTTTGGTTTCATGCGCATGAACTTCTTCATGATGCGCAAATGCAAAATGTAGCGGGTTTAAGAGCAGCGGACTCAAAAACAATACTACACTAAAGTGTATTAAAAGCGCTTTTATGTTTATTTTTTTATGCACTACCTGAAGCTGAAAGGGATTTTGGCAGTAACCACAATATTACGACCCGGCTCGGGCACGCCAATTATGCGGTAAAAGCTGGTATGGTTTAAATTGCTTGCGTTAAGCAGGTTTTGTACCTGTATGTTTAGTGTAATAACCTGCTTGTTAAAGGGTATACTGCCTCCCAGTGACAGGTTAATAAGCTGATAGCCAGGTGTTTTGTTTTCGGGTGGTACGATGTTATTTTGATCGCCCACAAGTTTATAGTCGACACCGGCGTAAAAGCCCTGTAAAGCCTTAAAGTCTTTTGAATAGGTAAAACTGAATAAGGCAGTAGGAGGGGGAGAAAAAGGAAGTGTAAACCCTTTTTTCGGCCCGGATTTCTGTTCAGAGTATACATATTCTCCCACAAAACTTAAGGTATAGTGCTGGGCGAAAGTGTATTTGGCATTCAGCTCGCCCCCATAGCGCAACACTCTGCTTTGCGTGTAATTAAAAATCTGGTTGCCTGCGCCATAAGCATAATCATAGGCAGGGGTAGGGTTGAGGTAAATGTAATTTGGGAAATAATTTATGAATGGCGATGCCTCAACCGTAACGTTTTTATTTTCAAAAGCAGCGCCCAAATCCAGCTGATAGGATTTTTCCGCGCTTAATCCCGCATTTCCTTTTTCATAGCTAAACTGATGATAATTAACCCCGTTTGAGGCAAGTTCCTTAGCAATAGGCATCCTGAAACTTTGCCCTGCATTTGCCCTGAAAGCCCATTTACCGGGGTGGTAAGTAATGCCAACCGCCCAACTGGGACTATTAAAGGTTCGTTGCAATGCGACCGCTCTTTGCAGGTTTTGCGGTGTGTTGTCTATTGTAGTGGTAAACCAGTCAAAATACTCGCCTGTTTTAATAGTTCCGTAATCATATCGTGCGCCAATGTGCAGGAATAACTCATCGGATAAGGTAATTTTATCGTATGCAAATATACCTGCTGAGTGTTGTGTGTAATCAGGCAGGATAAAACCCCAGCCACCGCTGTTGTTATTCTGATGCTCAGCATTTATGCCTACCGTAAGGGCATGTTTTCCTGTCTCAAAATTGTCCCGCGCATTAAGCGAATACACATTTTTACTGAATTCACGTTCAAGGGTTTCGGGTATCTGCATATAATCAGGATATACCGGTGGCATTGAACCGTGACTTATATAGTCGCTAAATTCCTGCCTGTAGTTGTTTTGATAGCCTAAGTCAATTTCAATAGTATGCATACCTGCATAAATGGCCATACGGTTTATAACCTTAAAATGGTTTACGTCCTGGTAGGGGTTTTGAATATCCCTGTCAGATGCGTCGTGTAGTACTGTATCTACATTACGCGGCTCAAGGCCATGCGCATTGGCAAACAGCCCGCTTTTGGTATGCAGGTTACTGAAATAAAATGCAGTCTGGAAATTGTCTGAAACATACCCCGCAGTAAAGTGCAGGTTCAGTTCATTACCTGCTGTATTCCTTAACCTATTTTTATAAAGAGGCGCTTTGTACGAATATATATTAATATAATCTGTAGGTACTTTATAATCGGCATAATCAATGCCCGTAATGCGCGCGTCAAAAAACAGTTTGTCTCTCCGGCCGTACAAGTTAAGTGAAGAACCAAACAGGTTGTTGTTAGATTTTCCCGTAAAATCTACCGACCCTCCAAACGAATTGGCATCAGGGGGCATTGGTTTTTCTATTTCGATAAGTCCGCCCACCGCATCAGAACCATATAGTAACGATGCAGGCCCTTTTACAACCTTTACTCTTCCCACTGCATACTGGTCAATTTCCAGTCCATGGTCGGCGCCCCATTGCTGGCCTTCATGTTTTATACCTCCTTCGGTAACCACAACGCGGTTAAAGCCCAGCCCGCGTATTATTGGTTTAGATTGTCCTGAACCTATTGCAATTGTACTGATGCCACCAATATTTTCGAGCGATTGCATAAGGCTTCCACCTATATTACGGCGTATATAGCTGCTGTTTACGGTTTGGGTAGAAAGTGCGGTTTTATCCCTTCCTGAAATATTCCCTGTGATGAGCGTAATTTCCTTTAATTGGGTAACATCAGGTTTAAGAAGAAAGTTTGCAACGGTATTTTCTGTAATAGCAATAACAGTATCCAGCTGCTTATAGCCAACAGATGAAACCGTTAGGGTATAACTTCCTTGGGCAAGTATAGTACCAAAAGTATAGTTACCCTGTTTATTAGTTACTGCCTGCCTGCCGTTTATGGTAATAAAAGCCCCTTCAACAGGGATGCTACCGACAGACTGTACATTGCCTTTAAGGCTGTACTGTGCGTATACGCTGCTGTTCACGGCAATAAATACCATCAGCATAAAGTAAATGCGCATAATGTATGTAATTATGAATGTTTGTATAAAATAACAGTCAATTCATGAAAATGAATCGCAAAAGCTTTTATACAGATGGAGGGCCCCGATGCGAAAACAGGCTTCCGGTAAAACAGGGAGCGGCCTCTTTACTACTGAATCTGTATTCGGTTTCATAAAAAGGAAAATCCAGGCGCAGGCAAAACTGTTGTGGCGCTACAAAAAAGTCAAAATGGAAATCGCAGATATGGCATTCGTCATTATCATGGTCATGATGTGAACCGAAATGCTTTATATGTTTTTCCTGTTTGTTATGGGTGTGTTCGCAGCCTTGGCTTTGCGCAACATGGCTAAAGGCATGAAAAGACTGGTAGGCGGTTGTGAGTAGTACAACTGCCATAAGTGTAAGATTAAATAACGCAAACCTTCTTTTCATCCTAAACAAAGATAATACAAGTTTTGCAATTAATGCAACTTATATGCAATAGTGAGTTATTTTAATTATCAGACAACCAGGTAAGCGAGTTTATATTATATTAGTCCCTTATTTACGTATTATACAAATGGAACAAAAACAATTATCAGAATTAACCGATGCAGAATTATTACAGGAAGCACGAAAATTAAAAACAGCAAACATTTTTAATGCTGTATTTATTGGTTTCCTGTTCGGAATAGTTTTTTACAGCGCAATGAATAACGCGTTTGGCTTATTTATGCTGCTGCCATTGTTTTTTGCTTACAAGCTGATTAACAATTCTAAATACAAGAACAAGGAACTTGAGGTAATTTTAAAAGAGAGAAAGCTGAAATAGCTATTCTGGAACACAAAACTAAATTTTGATATAGGAAGTTTTTGAGATGCAGGTTAATGGCAGTATAAAAGTGTTGAACAAATGCGTGACAGTTTTTCATTATAAGGAATCAAAGTACTTTCCTAATTCCAATCCATACGAACGAATATACATAATACCCCAACGGTTATAGCTTATATTTTACCGTTTATTCATTGTTTAAAATTTAACTATTTTTTATAATTATTTTTGATAGCAATGTGTCATTATTCTATTTTTACAACTTTTTTAAATAACTAAACAAAACCATTAACGATTTCCATCCATTTAGGGTAAATGGGAATATTAAACTATTTATGAAGACAAAAATTACCTTACTCAGCCTCTTCCTGGTTTATTTATTGTTTGCACCCGGTGCCTTTGCGCAGTGTACCCAAGGGGTTAACTATCCTCCCCAAAATTATGCTGCATTAAATAATGGCACTTATGAAACTGTATTTAGTAATTCACGACCAGGTGACTATGTTTCAATAAGTAACATTTCTACAAGTCGTGTGTATACTTTTGCAACATCTGTTCCCAGTGATTACATAACCCTGATGAGTATTGACAATCAGGTATTGGCGCATGGGCCTTCGGGATTGACCTATGTACCCACATCGTCAACAAACATAAGGTATTATATACACCTTAATTCCAGCTGTGCTACAGATAGCAGCACAAGGGTACGCTATGTTTCATCACAGCCTATACCTACATGTGGGGCTCCCACTGGATTAGGGATTTCAAACATTACATCAAATTCATGCAAGATCAGCTGGACAGCGCCTTCAACAGCACCCTCCGGTTATGATGTGTTTGTTAATTCGGCAATGGTTGGCCCGGTACCGGCATCTCAGGCTACGGCTACTACTACAACTAACGGTTTAGAAACGCTTAGCGGATTAAATCCCGGAACCAACTACTACTATTGGGTTCGCTCCAGCTGTGGCCAGCAAAAGGGGTACTGGGTTTATGGCGGTGGCTTTACTACCAATGCAGCGCTGACCTGTAATGGGGCTGGCTATGGCCTTTCCCCTCAGGCAGCGTTTACTCCGGCCTGTACCGGAAATGTAGAGCAGATAGCAATGAGCAGGGCAGGAGAGTATAGCAACGTTAATGTTTTAGCTGATAAGCAGTATACTTTTGAAACTTCGGTTCCTACAGATCATATTACTATTACCAATCCAGCAGGTACAACAGTATATGCGGCTGGTACTACACCACTGGTATGGTCATCAAGCGCTGTTAGCGGCGTAGTACGCTATTATATACACACCGATTCACAGTGTGGCATGCAAAATACAACACGTGAAAGGAAAATAAAATGTGCCGCTTCTCCATGCGGACTTCCATCTAATATCACTGTTTCCAACATTACAGCAAACTCTGCTAAAATAACATGGGCAGCGCCTTCAGTACTACCAAGTGGAGGCTACGAGATTTTATTGAATGTAACCGGCGTTACGCCATTGGCTACCGCTACTGCTACTCAAACAGCACCTTCCAATATAATTAACCCTATGAGGGGGCTTGCACAAAGTACTACATATTATTATTGGGTTCGTTCAGTATGCGGAACCGATAAAAGTAGCTGGGTAGCAGGAGGCAACTTTACAACCAACCCTATTTACGGTTGTAATGGAGCGTATAACGGCATGTACCCGGAGCAGACATTTACCCCTGCCGGAACAGGATCAAGCGAAGTTATTAATAATGATGCTAAAGGTGGGCAATATGTAAATGTGAATATTGTTCCTAACAGGCACTATACATTTACCAGTTCAGCAACGGGCGATTATCTTACTGTTACCAGCGCAAACGGCGATGTTGTATATGCTACGGGAGCAACACCTTTAAGGTGGTCATCAAACACCTATAGTGGCGTGGTGCGTTACTATCTTCACACTACAGCAAACTGTGCTGCGGAAGCTGTAAACCGCACCCGTTCAATTACCTCGGCACCTATAGGCAGCTGTCCTTGGCCAAAAGGTATCGTGGTTTCAGATATTACTTCTAACTCAGCATTAATATCATGGGTGCCAAACAGCTCAGAAACAGGATTAAACTACTATGTTTCTGTCAGTTCATCACCTTACACAGCTCCAAGTTACGGCTCTACAACAACAGGCGGTACAAGGCCAAATGCAATTGTGGTTAATCAGCTACAGCCAAATACCACATACTACCTGTTTGTAAGCAAAGCATGTAACAGCGGAAGCTCGCCATGGGTTTCAGGCGGAACTTTCAGAACCCTTGATACTATTTATATAAGCTGTAACGGCGCTTTTTACGGGTTATTCCCAATGGAAACGTTTACTCCTGCATGCACCGGCGAATTGGAAACGATTACCTCAGAGAGCGCAGGAGGCCAATTCTCTTATGTTAACTTATTAGCTGATAAGCAATACGTTTTCCAAAGCGGACTGGGTACTGATTACCTTACTATTACCAATGAGGCAGGTACAGAAGTTTTGGCAAAAGGATCTTCTCCAATGACCTGGAATTCGGGTGCATTCTCAGGAAAAGTAAGATATTACCTTCATACGCAGGTAGCCTGTGGATCTTCAAGCTCTACACGCTCTAAGTTTATTAAATGTATAGACAACTGTGTGCCACCGGCAGCAGCTACAGTATCTAATATTACTGCCAGCTCGGCAAAATTATGGTGGACAGGAAATGCAAGTAATTATCAATATTATTACTCAACAAGTAGTACAGTTCCTGCCAATAATTATCCTACAACCAATAACGTACTTGCTGAAAGGACTGCAGATCTGTCAAATCTTACACCGGGAGCTACCTATTATGTTTGGGTACGTTCGGTTTGCGGTACTACAACAACAGCATGGGTACAGGGACAAAGCTTTACAACTTTTGCAGGCGGATGTTTTACAGGTTCTTTATATCCTAATGTCAGCTTTATACCAACCTGTAATGGCGGCCCTGAAACGGTAACAACATTTGCCCAGGCTGCACAATATTCATCAGTTCAGGTTACTGCATCTACAAGCTATAGTTTTGAAAGTTCTGTTCCTACAGATTATATTACAATTACCAATTCAGATGGTTCTGTATTGTATGCATACGGAATAACGCCGCTTACATGGTCATCAAATGCTACAACCGGAACAGTACGTTTTTACCTGCATAAAGATGCAAACTGCGGAGCTGAAACTACATACAGGACTAAAACAGTTACGTGTGTATCGCCTAACACCTGCGGATTACCAACTAATGTACTTGTAACTAACATAACATCTAACTCGGCATTACTTGAATATACTGCACCGGCTACTGCACCATCTATAGGGTACCAGTTCCAGGCAACGTTAACCAATACACCTCCGGCGGCCAATACGCCTGCTCTTGCCAATACAATGTATACTTACGGCTCACTGGCAGGGCTTGCTCCTAATACAACATACTATACATGGGTAAGGTCGGTTTGTATAACAGGGGCAGGGCTATGGGTAGCCGGTCCGTCATTTACTACAATCGCAGCCGCAACAACAGGATGTAACGGTGCGGAGAACGGAATATGGCCAATGGAAACATTTACTCCGGTTTGCAGCGGTACTAATGAAACTGTGGCTGTTGGAACATATGCAGGGCAGTTCTCTAAATTTAATTTTGTTGCTGATAAACTGTACACTTTTACAAGCAGCGTTGCTAATGATTATGTTACCATTACAAATGAAACCGGGACAGTTACGTATGCTTCTGGAACGTCGCCATTGTCATGGTATTCGGCTACAGCATCAGGCGTTGCCCGTTATTATGTACATACTAACAGCTCATGCGGATCTAACCAAACGGAAAGGACTAAATCACTTAAGTGCTCCACCCCTGTGTGTGACGCTGTCACTAACGTATTAGTAAGTAATATCACATCTAATTCTGCAAGGTTATGGTGGGCCCAGGCAGGAACAACAGGACAATATTATTTACAGGTAAGCACACAAAATGTTACTCCAACTACAAATGGTTCAGCTATTAATGTGAACAGAGTTGAATTGAATAGTTTAGCGCCTGCTACTACATACTATTACTGGGTAAGGACAAATTGCGGACTGGGAATAGTAAGTGCCTGGAAACAGGGCAGCTTTACTACCGGAAACGCATTGGCGTGTAACGGTGTAAGTGTACCTCCAGGAAATTCGGGCTTATATCCAGAACAAACATTCCAGCCTTCATGCAGCGGATCATTGGAATTAATTACAAATGCTGCATGGGCAGGAGAATTCTCAAACGTGGCTATAGTGCCTAACAAAACCTACATATTTACCAGTTCAGTTGCAACTGACTATATTACTATTACAAGTGCTGACGGAAATACCGTGTATAGTTCGGGAATAACACCTGTAACATGGTCATCAGGAAATAATACAGGAACGATTCGATTCTTCCTTCATTCCGACAATTCATGCGGCGGTATAAGTACAAGCAGGTCGAGGTTTGTTATGTGTGCAGATCCTTGTACATCTCCAGTAACGCCAACATTTACACAGGTAGCGCCAATATGTGCAGGTGAAAATCTTTCAGCCCTTCCGGTTTACTCTAATGAGCAGATACCGGGTACGTGGTCACCGGCGCTTAATACATCGGCAACTACCACATATACCTTTACACCGGCTCTTGGCCAGTGTGCTACAACAGCAACAATGACAATTGTGGTAAACAATCCAACTATTATCCCTACATTCCAACAGGTTGGGCCAATATGCCCGGGTAATAATGTTAGCCCTCTTCCGGTTGATTCAACTAATGGCATACACGGTTCATGGTCGCCTGCTATTAACAACATGGCTACTACAACCTATACGTTTACGCCTATGCCGGGACAGTGTGCTTTACCTACAACAATGACCATTGAAGCAACACAGGCGCCTAACAGGGTACCTACATTTACACAGGTGCCGCAAATATGCACAGGCGGATATCTTGCTCCGCTCCCTAATTATTCAAACGAGCAGATATTTGGCGAATGGACACCACAGCTAAACAATCAGGCTACCACTACCTATACATTTACACCTGCTTCAGGACAATGTGCAGTGTCAACAACTATGACTATAACCGTATCAACAACTCCATACATTGTACCAACGTTTGACCAGGTACAGCCACTATGTGCAGGTGTAAATCCGGGATCGTTACCGGTTGATTCAACTAATGGCATAAACGGTTCATGGTCACCTGCGCTTAACAGCACAGCTACAACTACTTACACATTTACACCTGCTGCGGGACAATGTGCAGTGCCAACGACTATGACTATTGAGGTAGTACAGATGCCACAGGCACCTTCAAGTGTAAACTCATGCGGCACTTATATTTTACCTGAGCTACCAAACGGATTCTTCTACAGTGGTACTAACCATCTGGACACTCCACTGGCTGCAGGCGTTAGTATTTATTATTCTCAAACTGTTTATTATTACTATGATAATATACCATGCAGTACACAGGGTAGCTTCGATGTAAATATTCAGGCTTCAACTAATGAAGTTGTTGTTAATGGCGGCACTATTGCAGCACTAATGGCGGGTCAGGGTGTTACCTACCAGTGGTACAAATGTACTACCGGAGATAGTACTATGATCCAGGGAGCTACATCGCAGGGCTTTACCCCAACAGAAAACGGATCGTACCAGGTAAGGGTTACAATACCGGGTTGTGGAAGCGTTTACAGCGACTGTATTGTTATTGGAAATTTAGGTAACGAGGATGTTATTTTCTCAGGAGAGTTAAAAATATATCCTAACCCGAGCCGTGGACAGTTTACTGTGGAAACAGGAACTGTTGAGGCCGAAAAAATTACGGTATTTGATAACCTTGGAAGGATTATCAAAACAGTACTCCCTACATCAAATCTTACACAGCTTGATATTGCAGGATGTGCTGACGGAGTTTATTTCGTAAAAATTGAAAATAAAGGACACGTATCTGTCAAGAAAGTTGCCCTGAAACAATAGATTTTTGAAGTAGTACATTTTAAACTTCC
>JBQGDS010000219.1:0-2305 GCA_052039185.1 Flavobacterium sp. | reverse complement strand
ATTGGGGGCTATTATAGCAAATGCCGAAAGGCAGGCATTAAAAGCTGAAGATATAAAACAGGTTACAGAATCGTTTGCAAAAATGGAATCGGCTCTTGGCATTGTGGCCCGCGAGGCAATAGAAGGCTTTAGCGAAAACCGCAGCACCATTACAGATACTTATAAAACCATACAAAGTTTTGACGTAAAGCAGATGACGGCTTTGCTGGATGGAAATCAACAACAAATAATAAACGAGATTAAACAGTTAATAAACACAGCTGAATTTAAGCCGGAAATTATAACTGATATTAACAAATACAGAGAGCGTGTTTGGAAATGGAGTAAAATACTGGCCGAAAAAGGATATGGCGGTTACGCTTACCCTAAAAAAAATGGTGGCAAAAATGACATTGAGGGGTATTTTGCTATTATGGAAACACTAAGCTACCATGACCTTAGCCTGGTTATAAAATTTGGTGTACAGTTTGGGTTATGGGGCATGAGTATATTATCATTAGGTACAAAAAAGCATTACGACAAATATCTTGAGGCAGTAGGTAATGCAAGCCTTCCCGGGTGTTTCGCCATGACCGAAACACATCACGGATCGAACGTGAAAGGAATTGAGACAACTGCTACTTATAATCACTCCACACGTAGTTTTACAGTAAATACACCTGAAAGATATGCGCGTAAGGAATATATTGGTAATGCCGCGGTACATGGCGAAATGGCCACCGTTTTTGCCAAGCTTATTATCGATGGTAAGGATTATGGCGTAAATGCATTTATAGTACCTATACGGGATAAAGAAAAAAATATTTTACCAGGAATATCCATTGAAGATTGCGGCCATAAAATGGGTTTAAACGGTGTAGATAACGGGATCATATCATTCAGCAATGTAAAAATACCGTATGACAATATGCTGGACCGCTTTGCACAGGTGAATGAAAACGGGGAATTTGAAAGTTCAATACCAAGCGATAACAGGCGTTTTTTCACTATGCTGGGCACTTTGGTAGGCGG
Organism: Flavobacterium sp.; assembly: GCA_052039185.1. Classification (GTDB taxonomy): domain Bacteria; phylum Bacteroidota; class Bacteroidia; order Flavobacteriales; family Flavobacteriaceae; genus Flavobacterium. The sequence continues at coordinate 1,294 of JBQGDS010000219.1, read as the reverse complement.
AAGGATTGGCATTCCACGATCAGCGCTGTCAGCAGCTAAAACCGGGCTTGCTATTGCTGTGAAATACGGAGACAAACGCAGGCAGTTTGGTCCAGAAGGCGGTAAGGAAGTGCCTATACTTAATTATCGCATGCATCAGCAAAGATTAATGCCTTACCTGGCTAATGCCTATGCTTTTCATTTCGGGCTGCAATACCTTACCAAGCGATTTGTAAACCGTACTGAAGAAGAAATGCAGGAAATTGAGGCTCTGGCTGCGGGATTAAAGTCGTACACAACCTGGAATACAAGAGATACTTTACAGGAATGCCGCGAAGCCTGTGGTGGTAAGGGATATATGAGTGAGAACCGTATTGATGATCTAAAAAACGATACCGAGATATATACAACTTTTGAAGGCGATAATACCGTGTTAATGCAGCTTGTTGCAAAAAACAGGCTTGGGGAATTCCGGAAGCAATTTGGAGAAATGAATGTTTCTACAATACTGAATTATGTGGTTGATAAGGCAAAAACATCTGTTACCGAGAAAAATCCGTTTGCTATACGCAATACCGATGAAGCGCATTTAAAAGATATGCAGTTCCATCAGCATGCTTTTGAATACAGGGAAAAAGAGCTTACCTCTTCTGCTGCACGACGATTTAAAAAACTTGTAGATGACGGACTTGACAGCTTTGATGCTGCCAACATAATGCATCCGCATATGCTACAGATTGCTGAAGCTTACCTGAACAGGATATTGCTGGAGCAATTCAGGGCAAATATTGAAAACGTAACTTATCCCGCACTTAAAGAGGTTTTGCTAAGGCTGTATAATTTATTTGCTTTGAATAAAATTCACGAAAACAGAGGCTGGTACCTGGAGCAGGGCTATATGGACGGTGTTAAAACTAAAGCTATACGAAAGCTTGTAAGCCAGTTATGCTGGGAAATACGACAGGATGCCGTGCCGCTCATCGAAGCTTTTAATATCCCTGAAAATTGCCTTGCGCCGATAATAACTACACAAAAAGAGCAAGCATAAAAAAACACCCTGTTGGGTGTTTTTTTATTTTAGTAAAGGAACATTCCAGTTCAGCGTATTGTCATAAACAAGATGTCCGCTTTTAACCTCAAGCGGGCAATCAAAATTATTGATATACAATGCACCTGTACCTAAGCCCTGGGGCATTGGATTATTCTTAGTAAAAGTATATTGTGCTATGGCATTAAGCCCAACATTACTTTCTAACGCCGATGTTATCCACCAGCCAATATTGTACTTCTCAGCCAAGGCTATCCATTCATCACA
>JBQGDS010000218.1:0-2540 GCA_052039185.1 Flavobacterium sp. | reverse complement strand
GAGGTTACAGGTTGCGGGTAACCTACATTTTGTATAACAGACAAATGGCCTGCCTGCTGTATTTGGGCAAACGATTGCAATGCCGGGTGCCACGCCATGCCTCCACTTTTGCTGATTACTTCATCGTTTGTAAGGGCTATGGCAAGGCGAAGGTCGTAGTATAACGGGTCGTCATACGGGATAAAAGTATTTAGCCCGTCATTACCGCCATCCAGCTGTATAAAAACCAGCGTAGAACTGCCTGCTGTATTTTCAGTATCCAACCCATACGAGTACAGGAAATCAGGCAGCATTAGCATTCCTCCTGTAAGTGTACCTGTAAGCTTTAAAAAATTTCTCCTTTCCATAGCTATATCAATTGAAATTCGGGCGTTTTTACCATGTAATTAAATAAGCGGATAACGGCTTCGTCAGCATTAGGGTTCTTAGGGTCAAAGTCATATTTTAATATCGCTTCAAAATTTTTCTGAAGGTTCTCATCCGCCTGAAACAGTAGCCTGTCCTGCAGCTGGCTTATTATTTGTTTGTTTCCTATGCCATTACTATGCCATTGCACTTTTGGCGTAAAGCCCGGCTGGTTATTGTATGCTGAAAACACATCGCCATAATGGTCCAGTGGCTTTACCGGAAAGTTTTGCCCCTGGCACAGCCTGTCAGCTATTTTACTTCGGCGCAGGTAAAGCTGTGAGGTAAGCCAGGAATATCCGCCCGGCCAGCCCTTAACATTAGACTGTCCGTACAGGTCCATACCCTGGCTGCGGATAAAGCTACTTACCAATAAAGGATTAGGCTTTTCAAGTCCTACTTCATGGCATAGCTGTAGTATATAAACTAATGGATCCTTGATTTTAGAACCAGAAGTTGCTTTGTCAAATTCTTCCGTGAAAATTTTTACTAATAATGGTTTTACCTCATAATCCTGGCTACGGAAATAATCGCCATAACGCTTTACCAGGTCTTCGGGAGGGGTGTCATATACAAACCATTGCAGTACCTTCCGCGTAAAAAGATAAGGTGCGGCAGGCTGTTCAAAAATAATAGTTACAATATCATCTGCTTTAAAATTACCCTGCCTGCCAAAAAAAATTTTGGTTTCGTTATTTTCAAACCTTTTATCGTACTGCCCGGCATTATCACCATAGCTTAAACCGGCAAGAGCCCTGGCACCCTGTAAAATATCCTGCTCCTTATAGTTGCCTATGCCTATTGTAAAAAGTTCAAGCAGTTCCCGTGCCAGGTTTTCATTTACCTTGTTTTTGCGGTTGGCGTTATTGTCAAGGTATGATATCATGGCATTGCTTTTCACTATGTGCTTTGTAAGCTCCCTGAAGTTACCGAAAGCATGCTTACGCAACAAAGCATTATGCTGGTGCAGCCACTGTACATTTTTTACTTTACGGGCATTTACCACATAATGGTTTTGCAGCAGGCAAACCATTTTTTCGCGAAGCGGATAAGCATCAGTAATCATTTTCTCTATCCACCAGGCTTTATACAGTGCCTGCGCATATTTTATTTCATCGTTGCGCTGTACCTTTTGCTCGTCGGTAAAATTGCGGATCTCGCGATGATAGGCAGTAATTTCGTCAACGGTTTCAGGATGCCCGCTAAGGTAGGGCGGAAGGTTGTTGTCAAACTTTTGTGCAAACGACTGCTCAAGGAATTTTTTAATACCCTGCTGCTTAAGCTGTGCAGCATTTTTACTGCTGAACCCTAACCGTAATGACCAAAGTGTGTGCTTATCCATAGCATTGCGCTTTTATGTAAATATAGTAAGGCAACGCAGTTTTGACTGTTAAAAATGTGAAAGGTTTAAATTATATTTTGTTGTCCAGTGCTTCGTCAGTAAGGTCGCTGAGGTGCACACGAAGCGCTTTAACCGAAATACTAACTTCCCAAAAGGAAACGGCCAAAGATGCCAGTAACAATAGCAGACTGAACCCGAAAACATAAGCTCCCCAATTAATGATGCCGAAAAACAGCAACGCCATGCTGAATACCGAAAAGAACAGGCTAAGCACGCCATACATTTGCATGTGGCGAATGAGTGTAAGGCGCAGGCTGAGGTTTTTAATTTCGACCAATATACTTTTGTTGCGGTTTTGCTGATAGCTCACTTTAAGGCTTCGCACTATACCTGCTATAGTAAGGAAACGATTGGTATATGCCAATAATATTAACGATGTGGCAGAGAATAATAGGGCTGGGGTTTCAATGGGTAGAGTCATGGTAATAATATGTAAAACAAACATAAATAAAAAACCTGTAGCTTTAGCTACAGGTTTTCGTATCATTTAAATATACAAGTCATTTATTATGACGTTACGATAGTCGAAAAATCTAATAATCTAACAATCAACTTATCGGCTCATTGTTTCAAAGCTTCGCTTTACAAATGCCGTAAGCTCTTCACCTTTTAGCAGGTTCTGGCTTAGTTTGGCAAGATCAAGCGCCTGTTTTACTAATGCTTCCTGATGTGTCTTGTCCTCATTATTTAATATTGCTGATGAAAGCTCATGGTTCGTATTTATCACAAGGTT
>JBQGDS010000217.1:0-4093 GCA_052039185.1 Flavobacterium sp. | reverse complement strand
GTCTGAATTGTTTTGGTGCATAGCATAAATCGACTGCATCACCTTCACACGAATATGTCTTCTGTTTAACATCCGGCTGTAAGAACTTTTAAAAATTAACGAAGCGAAAGAGGTTTTCTTTCGCTTCGCAAAATTAGCAATTATATTGTAAGCTAAAATTATTTAGTCATTTCTTTTTTCCTATCAGCAATACGTTGCTCAGCAATAGACATTGCTGCCTGCTGTGTTGTAACACCGTTAGTTTCGGCAAAGCTGAAAATTTCAAGCGTAGTGTTGTAAATATTTTCAGTCCTTTTAAGTGCTTCTTCCTTACCGTAGTTAACAATTTCACCGTATACGTTGATGATACCACCAGCGTTGATAAGGAAATCAGGCGCATAAGCAATACCTCTTTCCTGAAGCATTTTACCGTGCACAGCCTCATTAGCCAGCTGGTTGTTAGCAGCACCTGCAATTACTTTAACCTTAAGCCTTTCGATAGTTTCAGTATTTACTGTAGCACCAAGCGCGCAAGGAGCATAAATATCTACGTCTGCACTATAAAGGTCAGCACCACGGAAAATCTGCGCACCGTATTTACCGGCTACTTCTTCCATCCTGCCCTCATTAATATCCGAAATCTGCACTAATGCACCTTCTTTTGTAAGGTAATCAATAAGTGTTTCACCTACGTGGCCTGTACCCTGTACCAGTACTTTTTTACCTGTAAGGTTATCGGTACCAAACTTGTACATAGCAGCAGCCTTCATACCCATATATACACCGTAAGCAGTTACAGGCGACGGGTTTCCTGAACCTCCACGAGATTCTGATATACCGGTAACATGCTTAGTTACATCATTTATACGATCCATGTCGGCAGTAGTAGTTCCTACATCTTCAGCAGTAATATATTTTCCGCTTAGTGAATCAACAAACTGGCCAAACCTTGTGATCATTTCAGGAGTTTTATCCACCTTAGAATCACCTATGATAACAGCCTTACCGCCACCAAGGTTAAGCCCTGATATGGCTGACTTATAAGTCATACCTCTTGAAAGCCTCAAAACATCATTTAAAGCCTCCCACTCATTGGCATAATTCCACATTCGAGTACCACCAAGCGCTGGGCCCAAAACTGTGTTATGGATACCAATTATTGCTTTTAAACCAGTATCTTTGTCATGGCAAAAAACAATTTGCTCGTGATCGTTGAATGAAGCCTGGCCGAAAACAGGGTCAACTTTTTTAAGTTCGTCAGCTTTAACAACTTCTGTTATCATAATACTCTTTTTTAAATTGAACTTTATTCAAAAACAGGACACAAAAATACACTTATAATTAAGATAAGACAAAATAAATGAGTATTTTTAATTTTTCAGCAATATAAACACCGTATTTTAAGACTCTATTATATATCTGAATAAGCAATTAATTAACATCAAATTAAATAATACAAAAGCATACAGACATAAAAAATGAAAGAACTTCAGTATTTAAACAAGTTTTTTATAAAATATAAATTTCAATTTCTTTTAGGCATTCTCATAACAATAGCGTCATCTATCTTTGCATTATTTCCCGCAAAGCTGGTTTCGCAATCTATAGCCGAAACCCAGGAGTTTATTGAAAATGGAGAATTAGCCCGCGAAGTGGTTACCAAACTACTGCTTACCAACCTGCTATTAATACTGGCAACAACATTAATAAGAGGTATACTAACTTTTTTTATGAGGCAGACACTTATAGTAATGTCACGCCATGTAGAGTTTGACCTGAAGAATGAAGTATTCCGCCATTATGAAAACCTGTCGCAAAGCTTTTTTAAAAAGAACCGTACCGGCGACCTTATGAACCGGATAGGAACGGATGTTGAAAAAGTAAGGCAATATGTGGGCCCGGCAATAATGTACTCCATCAACACACTTATACTATTTGCTGTGGTACTTACACAGATGATGCTGATATCACCAAAGCTGACACTTTATACAGTATTGCCACTGCCACTGCTCGCCTATCTTATTTACAAGATAAGCACACAAATTAATAAACGCAGTGCTTTGTACCAGCAAAACCTTTCCAGGCTTTCAACATTTACCCAGGAAATGTATTCCGGAGTACGAATTATCAAAGCTTATGCACTGGAGAAACAAAAACAGGGCGATTTTACAAAGCTATCCCGCGACAGTGTTGAAAAAAACATGAGCCTTGCAAAGGCCAATGCCGTATTTGGCCCCCTGATGATATTATTAATAGGTATAAGTAACCTTATTGTAGTATATATAGGCAGCATGATGTATATAAATGGCTCAATTGACCATTTAGGTACAATAGTAGAATTTGTTATTTATATCAACATGCTTACCTGGCCTGTAGCATCACTGGGATGGATATCGTCGATGGTACAGGAAGCTGAAGCATCTCAGGGAAGGATCAATGAATTTCTTAAGACTGAGCCTGATATTAAAAACAATAACCCTGAACATACTGCAATATTAGGTGAAATAGCTTTTAATAATGTTACCTTCACTTATGAGGACACTAATATAACAGCCCTGAAAGACATATCATTTAAGGTTGAAAAAGGAGAAACCCTGGCAATACTTGGAAGGACAGGCTCTGGTAAATCAACAATACTTTCTCTTATAAGCAGACTGTATGATGTAGACAAGGGCGAAATAACCATTGACGGAGAAAATATTGAAAAGGTAAACCTTAACGACCTGCGCAACAGTATAGGTTTTGTACCGCAGGATGCTTTCCTGTTTTCTGATACGATTAAGAACAATATTAAATTCGGTAATGAAGACGCTACAGATGACGAGGTTATAACAGTAGCCCAAAAAGCTGTTGTGCACCATAACATAATGACCTTTAATAAGCAATATGAAACTATATTAGGCGAACGGGGCATTACGCTATCCGGCGGACAAAAACAAAGGGTATCAATAGCCCGTGCACTAATTAAAGATGCACCTGTATTATTGCTGGATGACTGCCTCTCGGCCGTAGATACGGAAACTGAAGAAGCAATACTCAATAATTTGCTGGATTTTTGCAGGGATAAGACCACAATTATAGTAAGCCACAGAGTGTCATCAGCTAAAAATGCTGATAATATCATAATTTTAGATGATGGCGCCATAATACAGCAAGGCACTCATAACCAGCTTGTAAATGAGCCCGGATATTATAAAGAGCTGTACTTAAAACAACTTTCGGAAAAAGAAATCGGCTAATTTGTTGCATTATTTAGATTTTTTTTAGATTTTTGAGAGCGACAAAATCATAATAAAAGAATTAAGTGATTATGAGAGAAAATGACATGCTGGAAAAGGAAGAGATCTTTTCTAAAGTTTTAAGGGCAGGAAGAAGAACCTACTTCTTTGATGTGAGGGCTACTAAAGCTGATGACTACTACATAACCATTACTGAGAGTAAAAAGTTTACTGAAGAAGACGGATCATTCCACTTCAAGAAACACAAAATCTATTTATATAAGGAAGATTTTGTTGCATTCAAGGAAATCCTTGATGAAATGACAAACTATGTTCTTGACAACAAAGGCGAAGAAGTTATTTCGGAAAGGCACCAGAAAGATTTCAGGAAACTTTTCGGTGAAAAAGCGGAAGACGCTGTACCGGCTGAAAGCTTTACTGATATAGACTTTGACGATATTTAATAGCATATATACAAACCCGGCCATTACTCCGGGTTTTGTTTTATATATCATTAAGCTATCCTAAGCCCATTTTCTACTTTAAAATCAGGTGATAATAACGTCACATCACCGTCCTGGCCTACGGCACCAAGCACCAAGCATTCGCTCATAAATTTACCTATTTGTTTTTTAGGGAAATTTACAACAGCTATAACCTGCCTGCCTGCAAGTTGTTCCTTGGTGTATATTTTAGTAATTTGCGCAGAAGATTTAAGTATGCCTATCTGTGTACCGAAATCAATGGTTAACTGGTAGGCCGGTTTGCGGGCTTCGGGGAAATCATTTGCTTCCAGTATTGTACCCACACGCATTTCTGTTTTTTCAAAGTCCTCCCAGAATAAATTATTATTGCTCATTATTGATTTGCGAATTGGTTATTTGTAACTTACTTTG
>JBQGDS010000216.1:0-2768 GCA_052039185.1 Flavobacterium sp. | reverse complement strand
GAAGGCAGGTATAGTGTAGATGTAAATTATTTCTACGGTAATATCATTCCGCACAGTAATGCTATAAAACATCTTATAACAGCGCATCCTGAAGGTATCATTATAAGTGCAAGCCGAAAGACATTTGGGGAAAAAGACTGGGAAGCCCGCTATAATTATCCTGATTATGGGGTGTCTTTCCATTATCAGGATATGAAGAATCCTGTACTTGGCGACCTGTATGGGCTATACGGGCACTACAGCTTTTATTTCCTTAACCGTCATTTAATGCTGCGTATAGGCCAGGGATTAGCCTATAATACTAATCCCTATGACAGGGAAACCAACTTCAGGAACCAGGCTTATTCCACACACCTTATGCCATCAACCTTTTTCATGCTCAATTTTCAAAAGCAGGATATTTGGCAGGGCTTGGGTGTGCAGGCGGGTCTTACCTTAATTCACCATTCCAACGCTAATATAAAAGCTCCTAACATAAGTACCAATACATTTGCGCTGACAGCCGGACTCAATTATACTTTTAATAAGGCCGAAGCAAATAGCTATGTTCCTTTAGTTCAGGATAGTGTTGTTTTCCGTCAGCCTGTAAAGTTTAATGTTGTTTTCAGGGGAGGCGTAAACCAAAGCGACATTATCGGCAGTAGAAGATATCCGTATTTTGCAGCATCAGTATATGCTGATAAACGATGGAGCAGGAAAAGTGCCTTTCAGTTGGGTGCAGATGTATTTTGGCCGAAATATCTTGAAGAATTTATACATTACAAATCTGTAGCCTACCCAGAGGAAAATATAAACGGTACTACTGATTACAAACAGGTAGGGGTATTTGCAGGGCATGAATTATTTGTAAACCGCCTTTCACTTGAAACCCAGTTAGGTTTTTATGTGTATGCTCCTTTTAAACCTGACGGAAGTATTTATCAACGCATTGGTCTTAAATATTATGTGACTGAAAAGGCCTTTGCAGCTATGTCATTAAAAGCGCATGGCGGTCAGGCAGAAGTACTGGAATTTGGAATTGGGATACGATTATAGCTATGAAACTTAAAACAGGAATTTTAGCCCTCTTACTATTATTGCCTGCCATCTGGTCATGCAATAACGATGCTGCACCTGATTGTTTTAGAAATTCAGGAACAACCGTATTATATGAAGTTCCTGTTACTGCATTTGAAAATATCAATATTTCAGAAGGCATAGAGCTTATAATAGCTGAAGGTGCAGCTTCAAAAGTTGTTGTTGAAACGGGCGAAAATCTAAAAGAAAATATTTCTGCCGAAGTTGTGGGAAATAGGCTTTATATTAAGAATGCTGCAAGCTGTAACTGGGTTAGAGATTATAATACAACCAAAGTATATGTAATTACACCTGCATTAACTCAAATATATTCGGCATCTCAATTCGCCGTAAAATCACAAGGTGTTTTGAATTTTCCTCATTTAACGCTACAGTCAGGTTTACATAGTGCTACGGCATCAGGTATATTTGAACTGGAAGTTGATTCCGAATCATTAACGATTGAAGACAACCAGTCGGTTTACTACAACGTCTCAGGGAATGTAAATAATCTCAGTATCAGCTTTTATTCGGGCGATGCACGTTTTAACGGTTCAGGGCTTATGGCGGGCAATGTATATGTGTTTCATCGCAGTACCAATGATATTATTGTACAGCCGCAGCAAGAAGTAACAGGTAGGCTTTATTCTACAGGAAACCTTGTATTGAAAAGCCAGCCAGCTATAATTAATGTACAGGCATTATATACAGGCAGGGTAATTTACCAATAGTTATTTTAGTTTTCTTTTAGAAGAATTTTGTTGTGTAGAAAATAGAGATATAATCTCTATATGCCTTTCATTTATACTGTAGTAAATAATATTATGTTTTGTTACTACTGCTCGACGGATATGAATGTAATCAGAGTTTGGGAACAATTCCGGATTTGACTTTATAAGCTGTAAGGTATTATCTAGTTTTGCAGCGAAATTTCTAATTTCTTTTTCTGTCCAGTTTTCTTCCAGATAGGTTATTGTAGCCTGTAATTCCTGTAAAGCATTATCAGTCCATAAAAATTTATAGCCATTTTCCATAAATATCATGAGCTTTAGAGTGTGCCTGTAAGTTGCCTTTGTTTGCATCTTCCAGCCCTTTCTCAATGGAACTCCTTTCATCTTCTGAAATTAAATTCCACCAGTCTTTATTTTGCTGTTTACGTAAGCTCATAAGTTTATCTATAATAGAAATATCCTCCAAAGTAGACAGCCATTGGATAAGCTCAATTTTTTTATTTTGTATATCTATTTCAGTTCCCATTTCTTTTAATCTTTGTATAAAGTTACGAATTATTTCTTTGTCATTTCCCGGAACACCGCTTCCAGATTTTTATTCTTCAGGTTAAGCTGAAGCGTTTTCAGTCCATTTGCGTGAGCAAAATCAAATACGGCAGGGCGCATATCCTTATTGGTTTCAAAGGTAAGTTCCCAAGTGGCATCATGCACATTTTTTGCCGATATGAGATTAGGAATGCCGCTTACAAGTTGTTCTTCCACACGAAGGTCAAATTCCACTTCAATGATTTGTTCTTTTTGCTGTACCAGGTTATTCAGCTTTTTGTCGGTTACTATTTTTCCACTGTTAATAATAATAACCCTGTCACAAATAGCCTCAACTTCCTGCATTATGTGTGTAGAAAGAAACACTGTTTTGTTTTTACCTATGTTCTTTATCAGTTCACGTATTTCTACAAGCTGGTTAGGGTCAAGCCCGGT
>JBQGDS010000215.1:0-16890 GCA_052039185.1 Flavobacterium sp. | reverse complement strand
TACCTACAAGTGTAATATCGGTACCATGCAGGGTTGTAACCATCGGTATTCGTATACCCTGCTCCTTCAGCATTTTTTTAGCCATGTAGCCCGCATAGGCATGTGGTATGGCATAATGTACATGTAGCAGCTCAATTTTATGCAGCTTCACCATATCTACCAGCTTGCTGGATAGCGCTAGCTCATATGGCTGGTAATGAAATAAAGGATATTCAGGAACGTGTACTTCGTGAAAGTGAACATTAGGATTTAAAAGTGCCAGGCGTACAGGCTGGCTGTACGTTATAAAGTGTATCTCGTGGCCTCTGCGGGCCAGCTCCAGCCCCAGTTCGGTAGCTACAACGCCACTACCGCCAAAAGTTGGATAACATACTATTGCGATTTTCATAAAAGAGTCAGAATAAAGTAACGAAATTAAATAAAAAAAACAGGCAATGCCTGTTTTGAATCGTAATTAACGTAATAATTGTCCTATCGTTTTAAATTGGCTTCGTATAGTGTAATCCAATCCTGCGGTGTCATTTTCTGCACCAACTGCCCAATCAGTTCATACGGAATGTTTTCCGGTTTTTTAAAGCGTATACAGCTTTTGCCCATATCCAGCTTTGTCTTTACATGTTTAGGATATTCTGCCACAAACCAATCATGCAATTCCTTATCAGCATAAATACCCATATGGTACAGCGCAATAAAATTCTTTTGCGATGCTATACCTAAAAACGGAAGCGGATCTTCAGGATTGCAGTGATAACCTGCCGGATACATACTGTGCGGAACCGACCAGCCCAATATGCCATATCCCATTCCTTCTTTAAAACCTTCAGGCAAATTGGCCAAAATTACATCGCGCAGCTTTTCCATAGTTGGCCTTCGTTCTTCGGGTATAGCTTCAAAATATTCTGCTGTGTTTTTAGCGTCTAGGTATTGCATAGTTATTTAATAAAATAAGAAAAAGTAATATCTAAAAGTTGTCCTAATCTACAATTGCCTCCTGAATTATTCGCTGTATATCTTCCCTTATATTTTCTTTGCTCAGGCGATTCTCTACTGCTTCGGGATATGTCCTATTCGATAAAAAGACATAAACAATTTCAGTTTCCGGATCAGCCCACGCCATAGTCCCTGTAAAGCCGGTATGCCCAAAACTTGATTTTGACACACAACCACATGTAGGTCCTGATTTTTCAATCTGCGGTTTGTCAAAGCCAAGTCCGCGCCTGTTGCCTTCTTTGCAGGCATAACAAGTATTGAAAGTGTCGAATGTAGAAGCAGAAAAATACTGCTTACCGCCATAGCTGCCTTTTTGCAGGTACATCTGCATAATTTTAGCCACATCCATAGCATTACTGAAAAGGCCTGCATGTCCTGCCACACCATCCTGCATGGCAGCAGCCATGTCATGTACATACCCCTGGATGGTCTGGTAGCGGAAATAGTTATCAACCTCAGTAGGCGGAATAGTACACATATCCCACTTACGCAAAGGATTGTAGGATGTAAATCCTGCACCAAGAGGCTTATAGAAAGAATCGTACGCCAGTTTATCCAATGAACGTCCTGTTTTTAGTTCAAGATATTCTTTAAAGATGATAAATGAAAAATCACTGTATTTATATTCCTTACGGGCAGATAGTTTGCTATCGGCTATGCGCTTAATAATCGTTTGCGGATAATCTTCTCTCAGGAAAAGGTTCTCGGCAACCTGATGCGGAAACTCTGCACTGTACATTTTCCTGTAATACATTGTATCAGGGTGCTTTGAGGCATCAAGGGTTTCCTGGTAAAAAGGCATCCATGCCTGAAAACGTGCCTGGTGAAGCAGCATATCTTTAACTGTAATATCTTTTTTATCAGCATGCGAAGCAAACTCCGGCACAAGGCTGCCCAACTTGTCATCAAGCTTAAGTTGGCCTTTGTCATATAGCTGCATCAGGTTAGGAAGCGTTGCAAGTATCTTCGTAAGTGATGCCACATCATAAATATCAGAATCTTTTACTTTTACATCATTATCATAGGTATGATACCCATACGATTTCTGGTAAATGACTTTACCTTTTCGGGCAACTAGCACCTGTAATCCCGGTGTCATTTTTCCGTCGATGGCCCTTTGCGCAACAATATCAATTTCCTTAAGCTTTACCGGATCCATACCTACATTGGCCGGTGTGGTAAAACCAAGCCTGTTAAGCGTTTTTGTCTGTAGCCCATCATTAACTTTAAAGGCCGTGCCAATAGAAACAGGCAGTTTTCCTTTTGAGCCAATGGCACCAAAAACAATTTCGGCAGCAACAGTTTGGGCAAACGTATTGTTTTGATACGCCATAACGATGCTTTCAATCTCTTTAAAATTCTTTACAGAATTTAATGTATAGGGCTTTGCAAATACGGTAAGGATAGTGCGTTTCGCCTTTGCAATACTGTCCAGCCAAACCAGTTCTTTATCAGTAAAATTGTGCTTTTTCCAAGCACCATCGGCCTTATGGAAACCCACTATAACCGTATTAAACTCCTTTAACCTGTTCATAAGGTTAGCTAATGTATCTTCCTGTACTTCAGTTACCTCGGCATATTTTTTTAAGGTATTAACATAATCAGAGCCATCATCATCACCCAGTTTTACGTACGCAATTTTTTCATTTTCAAGATGCTCAACCGGAAGTAGCTGCTGGTCGTTTTTAATAACTGTAACCGCATTTTCATATAACTGATAATTAAGATCATCATATGGTGATGCGTTAAGGTCATTATATAAATTCGTTAGGTCGATAGGTTTATAGTTATTAAGGCCAATCCTGTATTTATATGCCAATATTTTCTTTACCGAATGTTCCAGCCTTACATCAGATAATATACTATCCTTATACGCCTGGCGGAATCTTTCGATAGCTACCGGCACGTTTTCAGCAAAAAGCAGTACATCATTCCCGGCAAGAAATGCTTCTACATCAATATCGCCCGGCTGCATATAACCACTTGCTCCTTTCATGTTAAGCGCATCTGTAAAAATAAGGCCTTTGAAACCCATATCACCCTGAACAATATTTGTAATTAAATTATACGATAATGAGGTGGGATAATTCTCGGTTGGTTCTACACTTGGCACATTAAGGTGCGCTACCATTATACTTGCCAGCCCGTTATCAAACAATCGCTTATAGGGAAAGAATTCAACCTGATCCAGCCTGATGCGAGTAAAATTTAAGAATGGTAAGGCATGATGGGAATCGGTTGATGTGTCGCCATGTCCGGGGAAATGCTTCCCTGTGGCATAAACACCCTGGCTCTGGATACCACGCATTAGTGCCAGGGCACGATTAGTTACATTGTCTTTATTTTCCCCAAAGGAGCGGTTACCTATAATTGGATTGGCTGCATTAGTATTAATATCAAGTACAGGGGCAAAGTTAAAATGTATACCCATGCGTTTTGCCTGTTGCGCCATCTGTTGGCCCATGCGCTCAACCAGCCTCATATCCTGCACAGCGCCTACTGTCATGTTCCACGGATAGCGATAAGTTGAATCCAAACGCATACTCAGCCCCCATTCGGCATCAATACCTATAAATAATGGGGTTTTAGCCTTAGCCTGAAAACGGTTGGTAAGCCTTGCCTGCCTTACAGGTCCGCCTTGGAAAAAGATAAGCCCCCCGATTTTATAATCAGATACGAGTTTATCTACACTCATAACGTGTTGCTGGTCTTTATTGCTATATGCTGCTACCATGAATAGTTGCCCTACCCTTTCGTCAAAGTTAAGGCTGTTGTATATACTGTCAACCCAGCGGTGTTCACGCTCTGACTTATAATCATTGAAAGGCTTTACCTGCTGTCCTGAAACTGCCTGTATAACCAAGAAAAAAACAATAATCGCTAACCTCATTAATCCTGTATCTGTTTATATATAACAAAATCATCATTACTTTTAATAATGATGATCTTTATAATTTTATTATGTGGCACTTACGTTTAAAAAAATCGGCTGTGCCAGCTTTCTCCTGCAGGTACTTCCCAATAATCCTGCCATTCTCCTATGGTATTAACAAGATTATTAAAAACTATAGTATTTGCAGATACCGCCTTATCCTTAGCCATTTTTTTGAATTCGATAAGCGGTTTGTATGCAATATGTTCACCCAATTTAAAGGTTACATTCATTTTATCAAGCAGCTCTACATTATATTTTTGCTCAAGTTGCTGGATGAAATGCACCGAAGCATCTATAGAACAGCCTGTTGCAGCCTGCGTTTCCTGGTTTATAGCTATTATAATGAAACGGTTATAGCGTATTTGGTAAGAAGCTTCAAGACCTGAGCCGTGTGCTGCCCAGTTTTCAAGAAAAGTTTTAACCTCTCCCTCAATTGCAGTAACTTCTTCGTCTGAAAATTTCCTGTTGCTCTGGTAAATCCATATCCTGGAATCTTCAGGCAGTGTATCAAAAGAAACGTACATAATCAGTATTTATAAATCTTGTGCATTGGCAATCAGCTCTGCAACATCCATCACTTTAACATCGTGTTCACGGTTCTTGGCTTTAACGCCATCGGTAAGCATAGTGTTACAGAAAGGACATCCGGCAGCTATAATTTCCGGCTGTGTTTCAAGTGCATCTTCTGTCCTTTCCACATTTACATCCTTATTACCTTTTTCAGGCTCTTTAAACATTTGCGCTCCGCCTGCACCACAGCAAAGGCCGTTGCGGCGGGAACGTTTCATTTCTACCAGCTCAGCATCCAGTTTTTCAATCAGATCACGCGGGGCTTCAAAAATATTATTAGCACGCCCAAGGTAACAAGGGTCATGGAAAGTAATTTTTTTACCTTTAAACTGGCCACCTTCAATGGTCAGCCTACCGTCTTCCAGGAGCGATTTTAAAAATTCGGTATGGTGTACAACCTCATAGTTACCGCCCAGTTCCGGATATTCATTTTTAATTGTGTTGAAGCAATGCGGGCAGGCGGTAACAATTTTCTTTACCTCATAAGCATTCATCACTTCAATATTGGTCATAGCCTGCATCTGGAACAGGAACTCATTACCTGCCCTTTTTGCCGGGTCTCCCGTACAACTTTCCTCAGTACCAAGTACCGCGAACGATACATTAGCCTGGTTAAGCAGCTTTACAAAAGCTTTGGTTATTTTTTTGGCCCTGTCATCAAAACTGCCCGAACAGCCCACCCAGAATAAAACTTCCGGCTGCTGTCCGTTCATCATCATTTCGGCCATTGTTGGAACTTTCAGATTTTCCATAATTATATCAAATCGTGGTTACCATCGTCAAAAACCTGAATGGTAACTTCTTTATCTATTAGGTCAGTAAATTTGCCTCTGTAACGTGTTGCTTTTACAAGGTGATTATCAATCCAGTGGTAATTTCCTCCACGAGGCTTACCCATAAGCATACCATGGTACTTAAACCCATGCCTGTTAAGCCACTCCTCTGTAATTTCACGGTGCGCTTCAGTACGCGATGTAAAGAAAAATATAATATGCCCTTCGTTATACCAGCGGTTAAGAGTTTCAAGCGCATCAGGATATACTGCTGCCGTAACCATACGCTCAGGCTCCTCGTTAGGTATATCATCGCATATTGTCCCGTCAATATCAATCAGGTAATTTTTTATGCCTTCCGGTAATACCGGACTAAGGTGTTCGCCGTTCTCTGTTACCTGCTGTAGATTTTTATCTATATCTTCTGCTTTCATTATGCTTCGTCTTTCCAGTTTAACCTGTCCATCTGGTTGTATTGCCAAGGTGCACCGTTGTTTTCTACATTGGTCATCATGCTGTTAAGCTCAGTAGGTGCAGCGCTCTGCTCCATAACAAGGAACTGCCTTAAATCCATGATTATAGAAAGAGGATCTATATTTACAGGGCAGGCTTCTACACAGCCGTTACAGGTTGTACACGCCCATATTTCTTCAGGCGTAATATAGTTGAATAGTAATGATTTACCGTCATCAACAAAAGTGCCTTTATTAGCATCAATATTTTTTCCTACTTCTTCCAGCCTGTCACGAGTGTCCATCATAATTTTACGTGGCGAAAGTTTTTTACCTGTAATATTTGCAGGACAGGATGAAGTACAACGCCCACACTCAGTACAGGTGTAGGCATTCATAAGCTGTACCCAGTTAAGATCCTGAACATCACTGGCGCCAAATTTAGCAGGCACAGCATTTGGATCGGCATCAGCAGGCGGGGCAGCAAACGGATCGGCGTTTGGATCCATCATCAGCTTTACCTCTTGGGTAACAGTTTCGTTATTTTTGAATTTGCCTTTTGGCTTAAGATTAGCATAATAGGTATTAGGGAAAGCAAGCAGTATATGCAAATGCTTAGAATAGTAGAGATAATTCATAAAGAACAGAATACCTGCAATGTGCAGCCACCAAGCAGCCCTTTCAATGATTAATACCGTACCTGTAGCCATACCGTCAAAAAGTGGGGCTATAAATCCTGAAACAGGATAAGCACCCGCCTGATGATAACCTTCGGCACCGCGCATTTGTAATGAATAATCAGACGCATTAAGTACAAGGAAAAGTATCATTAAAACACTTTCTATGTAAAGGATGTAGTTGGCATCATTTTTAGGCCAGCCTTTAAGATCACTGTGTACAAAACGCCAAAGTTTTATAACGTTTCGCCTAATGTAAAATGTTATTACCGAAACCAGTACCAAGAGCGCCAGTACCTCAAACGAGCCTATCAGGAAATTATAAAAGCCACCCATAAAACCGAACAGCCTGTGTGTACCGAAAATACCATCAATAATAATTTCCAGCAGTTCAATATTGATAATTACAAAGCCCAGGTAAACAATAATGTGTAGTATACCTGCAACAGGGCGTTTTACCATTTTTGACTGCCCTAAGGCAATCATGGCCATATTGTTCCAACGTTCTGCAGGATTATCGGAACGGTCAATATCCCTTCCCAGTTTTATATTGCGTATAAGTTTTTTTACATTGAATGCAAAAAAACCAAAGCCTGCAGCAAGCAGTAACACGAAAAATACATTATCAATATAACTCATATACAAAGAGAGCCTTAAGCCCTAACTATTTTTTATCTGTTTTTGCAGTTTGCTCATAAGGTGTGCCTTTACGCCCGAAAACCGAGAAGTGCACATAACGCTTAGGATTCATTTTTATATCTGCAAGCAGTTGTTTTAATTCATTACTTGCTCCTTCAAGATTGTTATACACTGCCTCATCTTTAAGCATTTTACCAAGCGTACCTTTACCTGCCTGTACATCGTTAAGTATATTATCTACATTGGCAAGTGTATGCTCCAGCTTCCTTACCGTTTGCGCAAGGTTTGCCGAGTTGATCGAATCAGTTATTTTAGCAAGATTACCTGTAGTAACATTCAGGCTAGTAACTGCTCCGTCAATTTTAGACTTATTCCCTGCAATTATACCATTGATTGAATGGGCAGCACCGCTAAACTCACGCATTGTATTGCTAAGTTCGGTTATAGCTAGTTTAATATCTGCCTGAGTTTTCCTGTCAAACACATTATTAAGGTTGTGCAGAAGGCTGTCGGCCGTTACAACAGTAGCCTCAACTTTGGTTTGCAATGGCGATAGCTTTTCACCTACTACAGACAGCATACCCGGTTTCATACCACTTTGCAGGTAATCCCCATCTTCTGCAAGTACACGGTTGTCAAGATCCGGAACTATGGCAATCTGCTTGCCTCCCAAAAGGCCCGGCTCATATAAAGTAGCGTAACTGGTTTTAGATATAGGAAAATCAGTCTTTACCTGCATCTCTATTTTCAGCGTCCCTACCTTATCAGTAAAGGTTATACTGTTCACCTTACCTACTACAAGCCCGTTAAGGGTTATAGGTGCCGATGGCGAAAGCCCTTCCACATCACTGTATGTTACATAAAAAGTTTTGTATGAGTTAAAAAGGTCCCTGCCTCTTAAAAACGAGTAGCCCCATATAAATAATAATATGGAAACTATTACCAAAACTGCGGTTTTTACTTCTCTTGTTATCTTCAAAACGGTATATTTTTTAACAAATGTAGGAAGAATAATTTTATTAAAATGTGAATATTATTTTAAAGCTTCCTGCACGCTTATTTTTTTTCCGTTCTTAAATGCCACTACAAAAGCAGACGTATAACCTTTGGCTTTAGCCTCTTCAAGTAACTGCTTTGACTCACTGTAACTTGAAGTGGAACCGTAATAATACTTTATAACCGATGATGATTTGTCTTTCGAAATGTTACTCAGGCCTTTAAAGTTTTGAGGTACGGTTTCAAGATCAGTACCACTGGCCGATATCTGCACCTTAAAAACTACTCCCGCTGCGGGTGCATCATCTTTTGGCTCAGGCTTAGTCTTTGCAGGCTCAGCTTTTTTAGGCTCAGGCTTTGTTTTATTTACAACCGGCTCCGGTTTTTCGTCGTCCTGGCCCACCGTCTCACTGTAATCTACATTACCCGGAACAAAGTATTCTTTTTTATAATCCAGTATTGCTTTAGCTATTTGTTCAGCCAGTGCATCCTGCCCTTCTTCAGAATTAAGATATTCCCCTTCCTGCTTGTACGAAAGGAAACCAAGCTCAATAAGTATACTTGGCATTGCTGTTTTATGCAGTACCCAGAAAGGCCCCTGCTTTACACCCCTGCTTTTTCTTTTCAGTTCAGAGGTAAAATTTTGCTGTACCTTACTGGCAAGGTCTATACTCTGGTTTACATTGGCTTCCTGCTGCACCATAATACCGATAAGGCTCTCAGGAGAATTAGGATCAAAGCCCGAATATTTAACCTTATAATCTTTTTCAAGTGTAATTACCGAGTTTTCCTTTTTTGCTACCTCAAGGTTCGATGCGTATTTTGTGTTACCAATCACAAACGTTTCTGTACCATAGGCTGCTTTTTTTGCCTCGCCATTGCAGTGTATCGAAACAAATATGTTGGCATCGGCCTTGTTAGCTATTCTCGGCCTGTCTTCAAGCTCAATAAAAATATCGCTTTTACGGGTATAAATTACCTGTGTGCCTCCGTCTTTTTCCAACAGCTTCCCTACCTTAAGCGTAACGTTAAGCGCTATGTTTTTCTCAATAAATCCATGATAAATGGCTCCGTAATCCTTACCGCCGTGACCGGCATCCAGTACTACTCTGAATTTTGAGTTGCCCTGGGCAAAACCTGTAGTTGTAAATACAATAAATAACAATAAAGCCAGTTTAGTTTTCATGCGCCCTTTCATTAATATATGGTTATTGAACATCATTCTTTATAAGTGTTAACTTAGTGTTTGCTTTTGACAAAAATATTGTAAGTTTGACAACTCTAAAAACAAGCCACATTTTTACAAAAATACTATTAAAACCTTTGCGTCCAAACTTATTTCATATCGTTTTATCAGTAATTTTCCTAACAATGGGAAGCCTGAAAACGGCAGCTCAGGACAGGCCCGTAAAACCGATTTCGGTACCTGCTGAAAAACAGAAAGATACCCCTGAAAAAAAAGTTACTGACACCCTGACCGTTAATCCTGAAGCGCTTGTAAAAAATGATACTGTAAAGAATGACAGCATCAAAAAAAAATCAGGGCTGGATGCTATTGTGAAGCGTAAAGCAGAAGACTATGAAAAAGTAGACCAGGTTAAAAAAGAACTTACTCTTTACAATAAAGCCGAACTTAATTATAAGGATATCGAATTAAAGGCAGGAATTATTGTGATGAAGTATGATAAAGACGAAATTTTTGCGGGCAGGATAAAAGACTCATTAGGTAACTACAGTCAATACCCATATTTTAAACAAGGGGCCAGTGTAGTTGAAGCCGACTCGATACACTTTAACAGCAAGACCAAAAAAGCACGGGTTTGGAACTCCAGGAGTGACCAGGGCGAATTCCGAATAAAAGGTGAAATTACCAAGCGCGAGAATGATTCGGTTTACTTTATAAAGAATGCAAGGTTTACCACATCAAAAGATATTGATAACCCTGAATATTATTTCCAGACCAATAAAATAAAATTTGTACCCGGCAAAAAAGTTGTTGTAGGCCTTACCAATATGGTAATTGCCGATGTACCTACCCCGCTTGGTCTCCCATTTGCTTTTTTCCCTATGACTGACAAAGCCGAGTCCGGTTTTATTGTACCAACCTTTGGTGAAAATAACAGCCGCGGTTATTTCCTTCAGAATGGTGGATATTACTTTGCACTGGGTGATCATCTTGACCTTGCAGTACTGGGAGACTATTATACTAACGGAAGTTATGGCCTCCGTTTTGAATCCAACTATGCAACGCGATACCGATATAGGGGTAATGTAAATATACGCTTTGAAAACATTGTTGAGAGCGAACGCGGTTTCCCCGATTATTCGCAGGCAAGGCAGTACAATATTCAATGGTCGCACAGCCAGGATGCAAAATCAAATCCTAATTCAAGGTTCTCTGCATCGGTTAACCTTGGTAGCAGCCAGTATTTCCGCCAAACGCTGAATATGGTTAATGCAGGAGCTGCACTTAACAACAACATGAGCTCGTCAATATCCTATTCTAAAACGTTTAACAGCGTGCCACAGGTAAATATGTCGCTTACAGCCACGCATTCACAAAACACGAACAGCGAGCTGATAAATATGAGCCTCCCCACCCTGCAGGCAAGCGTTGACAGGATATTCCCTTTTGCCCCGGGCGACGGGCCAAAAAAAGGTATTATTAAAAACATAAACCTTCAATATAACGTAAGGGGTGAAAACCGTATACAAACCCATGACTCCCTGTTTTTTAAAGCGGGCATGTGGCGTGATATGCGAACCGGTTTCCAGCATAGTATACCAATCAGTACCAACTTTAAAATATTTAAGTACTTCAGTGTATCCGCAGGTACAAACTACCAGGAAACATGGGTGCTGAACACTATCAGGAACGAATATCTTACAGGACGTGATACAGTGATTAGAACCGATGAGCGCGGGTTTGACTCTTTCCGTACGTATAATTTCTCATCAAATATAGGTACTACCATATACGGTACTTTTAATTTTGGTGAAAACAAAAAAATACAGGCTATACGCCACGTAATACGTCCATCGGTATCATACAGTTATACCCCTAGCTTTGACAGGTATTACGACCGTTACCAAACCGATGCTGCCGGAAATTACATGGAATACAGCCGTTTTCAGGATGGCTTGTTCAGCGCTCCCGGCAGGACAATGTCAAACACCGTTGGTATAGCAGTTAACAACACTTTTGAGGCTAAAGTGCGCGATGACGATAACGAAACCGCTACCGAGCCTAAAAAAGTAATGCTGCTTAATAACCTGAACTTTACCACATCATACGACATGACAGCCGACTCGCTGGCATGGGCACCGCTAAGGGTATCGGCAGGTACCAACCTGCTGAAAGACAAAATGAATGTAAACTTTGCCACAACGCTCGACCCGTATGCAATTG
The DNA here is from genome assembly GCA_052039185.1 of Flavobacterium sp. Lineage (GTDB taxonomy): Bacteria > Bacteroidota > Bacteroidia > Flavobacteriales > Flavobacteriaceae > Flavobacterium. The sequence goes on along the minus strand of JBQGDS010000215.1, from coordinate 5,449 downwards.
ATAACGGAGGTCGCCGTATTGATACTTATAATATTGATAATGGCGGTAGCCTTTTCAGGATGACAAGCGCTAATATTACAGTGAATTATTCAGTATCAAGCAAAGATGGCGAGTCAGGCAATAAAAACAACAAAAACAGCCAGACAGCAAGAAACGGTGGCCGTGAGGACGACCTTTTTGGTACATCGGTGGATCTGAGCAACCAACGTAACAGTATGTTTGGCGAAGACGATGATGATGCCAAGGAAGACAAAAGCGGCGGATCATTTTTTAATGCCAAACTCCCATGGGATCTGCGCTTTGCTTACTCCTTAACCTATAGTAATAACAGGCGCGAGCGTACTATAACTGGCAACTCTGTAATGGTTTCCGGTAACCTTGACCTTACTCCTAAATGGAAACTCGGTTTTTCTACCGGTTATGACTTTGTACAGCAGGGTGTAACTTGTTCGCAACTACGTTTTGAGCGCGACCTGTTAAGTTGGCGTATGGACTTTAACTGGGTGCCACTTGGTACGCAAAAGTACTGGGGGTTTTTTATCGGTATAAAATCATCTGTACTTAGCGATATTAAATGGGATAAGCGCCAGGTACCGGACAGGGTAATCAGGTAACACAATATTTTTATATTTAATGAAAAAAATAATATTTACGGATAAAGCCCCTGCTCCTATCGGGCCATACAGCCAGGCTGTACTTAGCGGCAATACTCTTTATACATCAGGACAGATAGCCCTGCACCCGGAAACAGGTGAACTGGTTATGGATGATATTGAGACCGAAACCAAGCAAGTCATGGAAAACATGAAAGCAGTTCTGGAAGCTGCCGAAATGAATTTTGAGAACGTAATAAAAGCTACCATATTTATAAGCAATATGGATGATTTTGCACGCATCAACAGTGTTTACGGCACTTACTTTAACGAAAAAACCGCTCCTGCAAGAGAAACGGTTCAGGTGGCACGACTGCCAAAAAGCGTTAACGTGGAAATTTCTATGATTGCTGTGAAATAGCCTGCAAAAATAACTCAGCCGAAGCGGGGTTGGTAGCCAGTGGTACATTATGCACATCGCACACGCGTATCAGCATATTTATATCAGCCTCGTGGGCATGGCTGGCAAGCGGGTCTTTAAAAAAGAAAACCATTTTAGTTTTTCTTTCCGCAACACGGGCAGCTATCTGCGCATCACCGCCCAAAGGGCCCGACAGCATTTTTTTAACTTTAAAGCCTGCTTTTTCAGCTTTGCTTCCGGTAGTACCGGTTGCTATAAGCTTTATTCCTTCTTTAATAAGCAGGTCTTTGTGCTTGTTTAAAAACTGTACCATCTCGGCTTTCATGCCGTCATGCGCAATAATAGCAATTTCCATATATTAGTTTAAATTGTGGTATTCAATAAGCCCATCAATCGGCCTTCTTAATACGTTGCCCAATTTAAGGTTATTTTTATCCAATACTTCAGCAAGTTCTGCTTTCAGGTAAAATGCAATTGAACCTACAAAATGTACAGGTACGTCATGTGCGTTTTCGTACTGGGTAATGTAGTTATCTACAAAAACCTGCATGGCATCAACAATAAGCGCCTTTATAAAAGCATCTTCCTTATGCTGTATAAGAAACTTTGCAAAAGTAGCCAAATATGCATTAGGATTAGGCTCCTTATATAAATTATGTTTTATAGTATCAGGCTCAAGGTTATATTCTTTTTCAAACTGCCCTGCAAGATTAGCAGGCATTTTGTTAAAGTAATAGGCACGAATCAAATCACGGCCAAAACGGTTACCGCTACAATCATCCATAGCGATATAACCTAATGACTGTACCTTCTGGTGAAGCTCTTCGCCATCAAAATAGCTGCAGTTTGAGCCTGTACCCAGTATACAAATTATTGATTTTTCTTTGGTTGGGTTGGTAGCATAGGCTGCTGCATAAGTATCTTCCTTTACGCTTACAAGTGCTTTTGGGAAAAATTCCTGAAAAATCTCGGTCATGAATTTTTTCATCCTGTCAGTACCACAGCCTGCCCCGTAAAAATAAAGATGGGTTACCTCATTACGGTTATTGTAAATATCAAAACGGGCCTCAAGCCTTTCAATAGCCTCCTGCCTGTTTATTACCTCAGGGCTAAGCCCCAGGGTTTGCGTGGTAAAAAGCCTGTTCCCCTGGTCATCAAGGGCAATCCAGTCAGCTTTTGTAGCACCACTGTCTACTAATAGTTTCATTTGGGTTATTTGAGTTTAGTTTGGGTTGGGCATGCCGTAGTTACCCAGGCATTATTTTTTTGTATTGTTTGTGTTAAGGCTTATTTTTTTAAACAAAATGTCCCGCTCTTTCTTTCAAAAAGCGGGACAATATATAAAATTATTACAATGATGCAATATGTACCGAAAGGTCTATAAGCTTGCTTGAATAACCATACTCATTATCATACCATGAAACAATCTTAAAGAATGTTGAGTTAAGGCCAATACCTGCTTTCGCATCAACAATGCTTGTACGGGAATCTGAAACGAAATCCTGAGACACAACATCATCTTCAGTAAAGCCAAGTATACCTTTAAGGTTACCTTCTGATTCTTTTTTAAGCACTGCCATGATATCGTCATAGCTGGTCTCCTTGCTCAGTTTAACTGTAAGGTCTACTACCGAAACGTCGGCAGTTGGAACACGCATACTCATACCGGTTAGCTTACCGTTAAGCTCAGGTATTACTTTACCTACAGCTTTAGCAGCACCTGTACTTGCAGGGATAATGTTAAGCAATGCTGCACGTCCGCCACGGAAATCCTTTTTAGACGGCCCATCAACAGTAAGCTGTGTAGCCGTTGTAGCATGTATGGTTGTCATAAGCCCTTCTACAATACCAAAGTTATCATTGATAACCTTTGCAAGCGGCGCAAGGCAGTTAGTAGTACATGAAGCGTTAGACACAATTGTATCTGAAGCCGTAGCCTTATCATGGTTTACACCCATTACAAACATAGGTGCATCGGCTGAAGGAGCAGATATAACCACTTTTTTAGCACCACCGTCAATATGAAGCTGTGCTTTTTCAAGTGTGGTAAATATACCTGTACACTCTGCAACTACGTCTACACCCACTTCATCCCACTTAAGGGTTGCCGGGTCTTTCTCTGCAGTAACGCGGATGTGTTTTCCATTTACATAAAGCTGGTTGTCTTTTACTTCAACTTCGCCATTAAAACGACCGTGTACTGAATCGTATTTCAACAGGTACGCAAGGTGATCAACTTCCAAAAGGTCGTTAATTGCTACAACCTCTACGTTATCCCTGTTAAAGGTTTCGCGGAAGACAATGCGGCCTATCCTGCCGAAACCGTTTATTCCTAATTTAACTTTCGCCATTTCTTAAAATAATTTGATGTTTATTATTTAGATGGATACGATATCACTCACGCGAAGTAATTCCTTATCTATCTGTGATTTTCCTTTTACTGCCTGCTCCAGTGGGGTAAGCACTATTTCATCTTTTATAAGGCCTACCATATAGTTGGAGTTGCCTTCAAGTATGGTTTCAACAGCTTTTACACCCAGGCGGCTTGCAAGAACCCTGTCAAAACATGATGGAGAACCGCCACGCTGCATGTGCCCGAGAATTGATACACGCACATCATATTCCGGCATGTTTTCCTCTACATAGTCTTTAAGCTCAAAAGCATTCTTGCCTATTTTGTCGCCTTCAGCAATTACAACTATGCTTGATGACTTGCCCGATGCCTTACTTTTACGAAGTGAATCTAAAAGACGGTCAAGACCCATATCTTCCTCCGGTATCAGTATTTCTTCAGCACCTGCACCTATACCCGCATTAAGCGCAATATGCCCGGCATCGCGCCCCATAACCTCAACAAAGAAAAGCCTGTTGTGTGAGCTTGCAGTGTCCCTTATTTTATCTATTACGTCAACCACAGTGTTAAGTGCAGTGTCATAACCCAGTGTGTGGCTTGTGCCGTATATATCGTTGTCAATAGTACCGGGTATGCCTATTACAGGGAAGCCGAACTCTTTGTTAAAAAGCAATGCACCTGTAAAGCTGCCATTACCGCCTATTACCACAAAAGCGTCAATACCCTGCATAACCAGGTTTTCATGCGCCTGCTTACGGCCTTCTGCTGTCATAAAGTCTTTTGAGCGGGCCGATTTTAGTATTGTACCTCCTTTATTAATGATGTTATTTACCGAGCGGGGGCCCATTTCTTTAAAGTCTCCTTCAATCATCCCCTGATAGCCCCTGTATATACCTGCGCATTCAATATTATGATATGCACATGTACGCACAACAGCCCTAATAGCAGCATTCATACCCGGTGCATCTCCACCTGATGTAAGTACGCCTATCTTTTTAATTTTTCCCGACATTTTTTAGTATTTGTTGTAAAATTAAAAATTTAATATCATATATTTAGTTGTTTTTACAATCCATTAATAAATCAATAACGTTTCAAACGTTTTCGTTAATAAGTTTTTCCTAACAAAATCAAAAAAGCAGGAGTATTTAATAATAATACTCCTGCTTTTTTTATGATAATGGATTTTTATGCAGCTAAATTTAGCGATTAGTCGGTTTCGGGTATTCTCTGAGGCGGTTTTTTGTCATCCTGATTTTTATTCCTTCGTTGGTTTGAAAACTCTATCCAGTCAGGCGCCACTTCCGAATCAGGCACATGATCATCGGAGTTATTGTTATCCGTTTTTATTTTGGTTTTCCTGAACATTTTGGCAACAAGCTCGCTAAAAGTGTCAAAATCTACTTCATACGTTAAACCAACGCCCTGCGTATAGCCTATACCTTCACCTAAAAAGTTTATATCATTTTCCCTGTTGAAAACCCTTGCTTTTAGTGTGTTATCATCATTAAGCCTTAACTGAGCCTCCACATTACCCACAATGGCCGACTCGTTTACTCCCATACCTCCTACCGGCACACCTAACTGTCCGTTTACGGTGATACGGTCATTAATTTGCGATGAAAGCGTAAGCCCTAATTGCGAATAGGTATCTACATAAGGGTTTCTGTCGCCCTGTACATAGTTCAGGTTCACTTTGACCTTGCTATCGTCATCAGAAAATATATCGCCTACAAGGCTGCTGGCACGTTCAAAAATTGGTGCATATACTGCGCTACCCGCATTGGTAGGACTAAGGAATGTTCGGGAATATAGAAGCGAAAGTGCCTGTGTCTGCCTGGTATCAAAATCACTCAGCCTGTATTCCAGGTCTGATTTAAGTACTGATCCTGCTCCCGGAAAATTAATGGCAAATTCGTGTTCCGGCTGTGCCAGGTTGCCATTAAGTGCAATTACCACTTCAACCGGTATGTTCCTGTTAAAGTTGCTTGATTCTAATAGCACTGCGGGGTTAGCTGTAGTTTTGTAAACCGCTTCAAGGTTAAGACTTGCACGTGTAGGGTCGCCATCCCAGTTTATATA
>JBQGDS010000214.1:0-1928 GCA_052039185.1 Flavobacterium sp. | reverse complement strand
ATTCCAAATACGGCTGTTACAAGAGAACCTAAACCTACATATATTATTATAATAGCAATACCGTATAATATGGCATTGCGTATACCCGCTGCTTTAGTTTTACTCTGCTTGGTAAAGAAACTTACCGTCATAGGTATCATTGGGAAAACACAAGGCGTTAGCAATGCTGCAAATCCACCCAGAAATGAAAGAAAGAATGTTGCCCACAGCCCCCTGTCTTCTTCTTTATCCGCTTTAGCAATGGCTGGCTCTTCTTTAACTTTTTCAGGTTCAGGAGAAACTGCCTGTTTTTCTTCAAAGTTAAGTACCTCTTTAGATGCAAGTGTATTCAGGTCAAACTCAAAAAGCTTGTTTTGCTGTATGCACACCTGGTCACACACCTGATATGATAATTCAGCCTGAACAATTGTATTACCGGTGTTGGTTATTTTTATAGTTTGCTTCAGTTGCGCTGTATTCTCCCAAAAGGTTTCATCAACCCCGAAAATATCATTAAATGCTGTCCTGGTCTTACTTTCTTCAGCCTTGCCTGCAGTCTCAAAGTTACCTTCGCTGTTGTTAAACAAAACTTCAAACGGATTTACCCCTCCTTCGGGGGTATATTGCGAATACATGTGCCATTTAGGCTCAATAACCGCATCAAAAACCAATACATATTCTGTATCTGATTTCTTTTCAACTTTAGATTTCCATTTTACAGGATCGAGAACTTGTGCATTTGCCGACACGAATGCCGTAATAAAAAGCAGTATATAAGCGATTTTCTTCATTTTAAAGAACTTCTATTTTAAAAATTTGTGTTGTGTTTTTATCAGTTTTAAAACGTTCGTCAGCACGTTTACTTACAATCCAAACCACTTGGTTATCAGAGCATAAAAGCCACGTATTTTCTTTATCACTTAAAGACATTTTCTCATCTTTAAAATATTTGGAAACCTTCTTTTTCTGCCCTTTCATTCCTAAAGGGTAAAAGTAGTCACCTTCCTGCCATTTTCTTACAACAAGTGGGAACTTTAACTTTTGGATATCTGCATAAATTATATTCGATGCGCCTGCGTCCATAACATAAGTTTTTGTAAACTTTAAATGTATCGGCTCACGTACCTCAGTAACGCCATATTCAATTTTATAATCATTGGTCTCGGCTACATCAACAGGTTCTAAAATCAATACTTCCCTATCCTTTAAAAGCCTGTAATTAGACGCAAATACCTGCTTGCCGGGCTGTGCATTTACAAGAGCATAAATATCTTCCCATGCTGCAAACCCTAAAGGGCTCAGCCACTGATACAGATAAGCCTTATAATTTGGCAAACGCATTAACTGAGGGATGCTGATCAGTTTACGACTATGTTCTTCAGTCACTACCTGTTTGTATACGAGCACTGAAGCATCTTCAGCCAGGGACTTTGCCTGTTGAAGATGTGTTAGTGTATTTTGGAACGATTGTGCAAGTGAACCATTCAGTTCTTTTAAAACAGGCAGTACATGATGCCGCAACTTATTCCGAAGATATTTACCTGATGCATTACTGCTGTCCTCACGCCACATTATACTTTTTTCTTTCGCATAGCTTTCAATCTCATCACGGGTAAACGGCAGTAGCGGACGTATTATTTTTCCGTTTTGCTGTGGTATTCCGGTAAGACCTTCAATGCCTGTGCCGCGAGTAAAATTTATAAGAAATGTTTCCAGAGAGTCGTCAAGATGATGTGCGGTAAGCAAATAATCAAACTTGTTTTCCTGAAGCAATTCATCAAACCACATATATCTTAACTGCCTTGCAGATACCTGAACTGATAGTTTATTTTCAGACGCAAAAAGTGTTGTATTAAAATGAGTTACAAAAAAAGAAATATTATTAAGTGATGCGTAAGTCCTGACAAATTCTTCATCTGCATCGCTCTCCTTTCCTCTAAGATTAAAGT
>JBQGDS010000213.1:0-11075 GCA_052039185.1 Flavobacterium sp. | reverse complement strand
GTTCTTGCCTACAGGCATGTGGCCTGACAGGGTAGCCGTACTGGGCGAATCTTCTATGTCAACCCACTGCTTACGGTAAAGTAAGCCTATGGCTAAGTTCTCCTTCGAACCCGCATACGCCGGGTTGATGACGTTCATATTGTACATGTACTGCGTGTAATGCGGATCCTGCTGTGCATGACCCTCAACCGCAAATAATAAACCTAATAAGGAAGCTAAATATAATTTCTTCATGTGTTTTATTTTGGCAGATAATAGTAAGGCACCAGCAATTACCAGTGCCTTACATATATTTATTTATTACTCTTCACGGTTAATATAAACCCATCCTGTAGTATTCTCACCATTAGCGCGCTGTACCATATAATAGTACGTACCGCTTGGTAACTCCCCGCCATTATCACTTTGTCCGTGCCACTGGTCAGTATAGTTGCTATAGCTGTATACTTCCCTGCCGTAACGGTTAAAGATACTAAGCTTACTAACATTAAGCCTGGTCAGGTCAAATGTATCATTAAGCCCATCACCATTAGGCGAAATACCTTTCTGAATCGGGAAGTCACACTGAATATCAGCGATGTTAACCATATCTTCAGCATAACATGTAACTGTAGATCCTGTTGGAGAAATGCGAACAAAATAGTCGCCTGCATCAAGTGCCTGGATTGTAGGAGTAGTACCAATTACAGCACCACCCTGTGTCCTGCTCCATTCATATACAACATTACCAGGATTGTAGTTTATCTCGCCATTATTAAATCTAACCCCAAGTATATACTTGCCACCTATACAGTCTTCGCTTATAGTAATATCAAGAGGCTCAGGAACAATAGTAATATTAAAAGTACTTTCGTCATTACATGAGCCCACTTCAGCATAAATATAAAGCGTAGCAGACTGTGTTATAACTGTACCGGCAGGCAATAGGTTTCCTGTTTTGTTAGGACCAGTATAATAATTATTATTAGCGCTAAGTGCGTCAAGTACAAACTCGTCACAACGTGTAACCGGCGCAAGAACATCTGCAGTAATATCCGGCTCAACAGAGATGGTAAAGCTTGCTTCAGATGCACATAATGTGCTTGTTCCAGGCGTTACGGCATACACGTACACAGTTTGAGACGTAAATAATGTCTGGCCTGCATTAAGCATATTACCAGTACCGTTAGGAGCATCATAATAATTTCCTACAGTAAGTGCCGGAAGCTGATAGCCTTCCGCGGCACAAGTAACCACAGGACTAACAGGTGCCAGAACAGGTTTTTGAAGTATTGTTACAACAAAACTGTCTTCAGCATTACAGCCAGGTGTAGCGCCATCAACACGTACATAAATTGTTTGCGAAGTTGTTATAGTTGCACCTTCAGCTAACTGTGTACCTCCACCGCCAGTAGCAGTAAAGTATTTATTGCCTGGTGTAAGTGCCGGAAGTATAAACGATTCACACTCTGTAACATCCGGAAGCATATCTACAACCGGAGACGGAGTTTCATCAACTTCAACAGATTGCGTTGCAGTACAGCCATTCAATGTTACAGTTACCTCATAAATGCCGGCACCTGTTACTGTGATTGAACTGGTAGTTTCAGGAAGTACATCAGTACCCCTCTTCCATACATATGAAACGTTAGGGCCATTCACATCAAAAGTTGTACTGGTTACAGGTATAGTAAATGGATTACCCTGACAAACTGTAAAGTCATCCGGTAAGTCAAACACCGGTGGCTGCGCTACGTTAATCTCAAACGAATCGGTACCAAAACACGACCTTCCTGTAAGTTGTGCCCTTACGTGAATTGTTTGGTTTGCATTTGTTGTATAGCTCACAGGAAGTTCCGTTCCGGCAACGCCGTCAGTCGCTTTCTGTGCAGTATCATAGAACGTAAACGTATAATTCTCAGGGTTAGGTATTGCGCCTAACATACCATCCAATAGGTTGAATGTAGCATTGTCTCCAGGATTTGGAACACACTGAGTAAGATCAACAGGATTAGTAATAATAATTGGCTGCTCAGGAGTAATAATCACCTTACTTTCAATAACAGCAGGAGTTATACCACAACCTGTATAAGTTACACGCGCCGTCATTGTAGTAGGCTCAGTAATACATACGTTGATCTGAGGGTTAGTGCTGTAAAGTTCAGTTCCTTTAAACCACTCGAACTGAGAGTTTGAAGGTCCGTTTGGTGTAAACCTGTAAGCTTCTTCAATTGCTGTCCATGGACCGGTATTTCGTCCCGGAGGTGCAACGGCAGCAGTACCGGCAGCATTCTGGATACCTATAACACCCTGACCTGCCCTTGCAGCGGTAGTAGGCCATTCCATACAAGGCACCCTTCTCTTAACATATACTTCTATAATATTTGTAATTTCATAGAATACAATCTGAGATGTTTGTGCCCCAATAGCCGGATCATCCTGACAATCACTGTCAAACTGTGCTACTTCAGAGAAGTTAACCACAAATGCACGACAAGGATAAGTACCCAATATCTGGTAGTTAATTGACGGATGTGCAAAATCGTTATTTACCCTCGGGTTAAGATCCTGATAAACACCATAAATAGCATTCTTGATAGGGAATGCAGTATTAGGTATTTGTAGTGCATTAAAGTCCCAAGGACAGTTTGAATTCACCGTGTGGGTATTGAAACTTACCACACCATTAGAACCTACTGTCGCCTTAGTTTGCTTAGCACCATAGAAACAGAAGTTAAAATCTGTGGGGAAAGTAAACGCAGGCCCCCAGATATCATCTGTTGCAATATTTAGTGCAATACCGCCTGTGAAAGGGAATTGCGGTGCATAATCAATAGTTTCTACAGCATATGATGTTGTATTACCTGTTTGAAGGTATTGCGCTGTAAGATCAATACACGCATCTTCACCAGGACAAATACTTATCTGCTGACCCGGGTTAAGAAGGTTAAGTTCCTGGTCATACATATCAACCTTAGCACAAGCCGGTGGCAGGAATATTGAGAATACTTCAGGACCGGCCCAGAATCCTTTATCTGTAGGGGAACATTTCGGCCTCACATAGAACTCATAAATTATACCCGCAGGAAGTGTAAGTGTATGGCTTGGCACACCATTGGTAATACTGATTACTGATGGTGGGTTTGGCCCAGGGGCTGATGCACCCTGAGGTATAATCACAATTTCCCATTCTGTTTCAGTACCTTGCGGAGTCCATCCAAGCGTTACCTCTCCTACTCCTGCACCTGTACCGGCAACAGTAAGATTTGTAACCGCAGGACAGGTTATCTGTTTTACAGTAATATTATCTACAGCAGCAGGCGTTTGTAAACCGCCACTGCCGTCATTCCTCCATTCAAACACAAGCCTTCTAGTCTGACCCTGATAGTTAAATTGGTTACGAACATAAACCTGGTTTTTCCAGGCAGCGCTTTCGCTGAATTCGCCAAGCAGTTCACGATTCGCTCCGGCTGCAATTTGAGTGCCCGGCGTTAACGTAGTGCTAGTTGGTACCAACCATACTCTAAGCCTGTCGGCAGTACCTTCACCTACTGCCCTCCAGTCAAAAGATATACCTATTTCTAATACAGATGCTGTAGTTGTAGGAATATTGATATCCCTATATACATGTGTTACAGATGCTGTAGTTGTAGTGTAAGCATTAGCCGCATTATTATTAGAAATATACAATGATGTTGACGGGCTGTTGCTTGTTGCGCTACCAACTACCCACTTATTAGCCTGTGTACCATTGTTTACTGTCCAGCCAATAGCTCCTTCAAGATTGTCTTCGTAAGCAAGGTTAACCGGTACCTGAGGTAAGTTTACCTGAAGCGGGCCAACCCAAGGGCTGTTTCCTACACTGCCACAGTTACTGCGTACCCATACATAGAAATTTGTAGAGCCGGCAGGTATTTCATCATCAAGCGTTACTGATGCCGTAGGTGTTGTACCTGTTGGTGTAGTTGTATCAGCAGGCGCGTTCGATACATTTGTATTTACATAAAAATCGTACGTTGGCGTTACCGTTGTAGGGCCAGTCCAGCTAATTGGAGCTGTAGTTGCCGTAGTTACACCCGCAACAAGGTTTGTTGGCGCAGGGCACGGTACTACCGAAACATTAATATTATCTACAGCAGCAGGCGTTTGTGTACCTGTAGATGCATTGTTTCTCCATTCGAATACAAGCCTCCTGTTAGAGTTTTGCATTGCAATCGCAGGAACAATTGCTGTATAGGTCTGCCAGCTTGAATTTTCGCTGTAGTTAGTTAAACCTACAGGGATATTCTGGGCATTTGCAGTAATTTGCGTTCCAGGCGTTAGTGTAGTATTTAGCGGAACTAAATAAACCCTTAACCTGTCTTCTACATTCTGGCCAACACCTCTCCAGTCAAATGAAACTTTTAACTGCTCAGTATTATTAGGTATAGCAAGATCTCTGTAAGTGTGGACTACTGAAGCTGATGTTATAGTATAAGCATTACTCACACCATTATCATTAGAAACATATAGCGATTTTGTACCACCATTGCTTACAGCTGTACCTATTACCCACTTGTTAGTTTGTGTACCATTAGCTATTGTTACTGCAGGTGTTGCAGCTTCAAAGTCATCAATATAAGGTAATACCGCAGGAATTTGCGGAGTAAGGAAGCTAACAGGGCCTATCCATTTACTTTTACCGTTAACGTTGCCACAATCACTTCTTACCCATATATAATATCTTGTATTAGGTACAGTCGCTACAGTTACACTGTTTGTAGGTGATGAGCCTGTTTCAACTGTAGAATCATCCGGTGCAGGCGTATCGCTGGTAGCAAGGAAATAATCATATCCTCCGGCACCACCTACAGGTGCTGTCCATGTAGCAACAGCATCATTAGCAGTTATAGTTGCAGCAGGAACTGCAAGAGCGCTTGGCTCCCTACAGGTAACTATCTTAACGTTAATGTTATCAATTGCAGCCGGTGGCTGTGTTCCTACTGATCCGTCATTCCTCCATTCGAAAATAAGCCTTCTTGTTGATCCTGCAGCAATACCCGCAGTACTTATAGTGTATTCAGATGTTGTCCATGATGTTCCACTATTATTAAATGTAGCACCAATAGCCGTCTGGCCACTTACAAGTGATCCCGGATTAGGATTGTACGTTGTAGGGGCAAGCCATACTTTAAAGTAGTCGTTGTTTGGCGTTTGTCCGGCTGCCCTCCAGTCAAATGATACAGTTATTTGCTGTGTAGGTATAGCAGGTATTGTAATATCCCTGTATGCGTGTACAGTTGAAGCAGATGTAATTGTATACGCGTTGCTGGCGCCACCATCATTACTTACATATAATGATTTTGTGCCGCCATTATTTACAGCAGTTCCCACAACCCATTTATTGGTTTGTGTACCGTTGCTAAGTGTCCAGTTATGTAGTGGTAATTCAAAATCCTGTGAATAGTTAAGGTCAGCAGGAGTTTGTTTGGTAGTAAACAGGAAAGGCCCTGCCCATGCACTGTAAGTACCGTTATTACAATCAGCCCTTACATAGTACTCATAGTTGGTTGCCTCATTTATTGGGCCTCCCTGAGCCTGGGTTACTAAAAAGGCAGTATTTGTATTTGCGACAACAAATTCTGTTGTAGCTGTTGGTATACCTGTACCTTGTGGCTGTACTACCACATTCCATGAAGTGAAACCTCCCGGGTTACCCCAAGTAAGGTTTGCACTTGTAGCCCCTACTGTAGGAGCAGAAAGATTAGTAGGCGGTGCACAGCTTGCCGGCTGTACAGTAAGAGTATATGGAGTTGAAGCCACATTACCTGACGTAGATATTACTATATAATATGTCTGGCCTGCAGTTACCGCGAAGTTTGGTATAGATACCGGGTTAGTAGCGTTACCAATACCCCCTGCGGCACAACTTTGCCCAACATTAGTACAACTGGTATAAACAAACATACCCGAAGAGTTTCCGTTACCGGTCATAACAATACTTACATCTCCGGTAAATGTTGCTGTGTAGGCATAAAACACTTCAAATCCGTTAAGATAGCTCGCAGTAGTACCACAACCTGTAGTACCCGGTGCGCCATCTATAATATCAGCATAGTTAGCCGTATTATCAGTAGTCTGATAAGGTAATTGTGTTATAACTTTAGGATCAACACATGTTGCACCCAGTGGTACGGTACTTGCCTCAACCGGCCCCGCAATCTCACTTGGGTTGGTAGGCGAACAAAGCGCCCACACATATACTTTATAATCTGTATTTTCAGTAAGGTCACCTGTAGGGGTTGTAAAGGTAGTACCCGTAAATGTATAATCAGCAACACCCGATGGAGCATCGTCTGCCAGTACAATCTCTACGGCAAAATCAGTAGCGCCGGCAGGGTTAGATGTTATATTTACCTGTAATGTTGTTGTTGTAGGGTTGGTTACTGTAAATACAGGCTTAACACATTCTTTAACCACCTGTACATTATCAATAAACCAACGCTCAGTAGTATTGTTGTTATTTCCTTTATATTTGAAGGCAATACGCACTGTTTTACCGATCCACGACCCATCAATAGGAAACTCCTTCAACGTCCAGTTCTGCTGGAATGGATTCATTTGCGATTCCGTTATCGGGCCGGCAATAGTTGCATAAGTGGCCGTGGCCGGATCACCTAAGTTACTTGGATTAGTAACTTCAGTAATAAGAAGTTCAATTGTACTACCCTGGTCACCGGTAGCATTAAATCTTGACATGAACATTAGCTTAGGGCTGTCAGGAACAATAAAAGCCTCTGTTACAAGGTAATCAAGCGGGGCATCAGACCCCGGTGGTACACTTTGATTGGTAATGTACGCAGAGTGAGAGTTATCCACCCCTGCTGTACTACTTCCCGGTGTGCCCTGAGTCCACTGCTGGGCAGTACCTGTACTGTTCTGGTATCTGTACCAGTCGCCGGCAGTAACAGGCCATGTCTCAAAGGTCTGTTGATTCAGCTGTGCGTAACCGCACACGGACAGAAATACCATGAAAAGTAATAAAGTAATTTTTTTCATAGATTTTAGTTTATGGTAATACAATCTCCAAATTTATAAAAATATAATACCTATATAACATTTAATTAAAATTTAACATATTTTCTTTTTTTACAGCAAAAATTTAAACACTTAGGATTTTTAAATTCTTAACTTTGCAATTACTTATATTTTGCTATGCTGGAGAAAGAAGTAATACGTTTTGAAAAGACTGTTATAGCGGGAGTTATTACACAAAACCAATCGGAAGAGAAACTTAACGAATACCTGGATGAACTGGAGTTTTTAACCTACACTGCCGGCGGTGAGGTTATAAAACGATTTTCGCAGCGTATGGAACGGCCTAATCCCAAAACTTTTTTGGGTACGGGTAAAATTGACGAAATGCACCTATATATTAAGGAAAATGATGTTTCAACCGTAATTTTTGATGATGAGCTTTCACCTGCCCAGCAAAAAAACCTCAACCGTATACTGGATTGCAAAGTGCTTGACAGGACCAACCTTATACTTGACATTTTTGCGCAGCGTGCAGAAACATCGTATGCCCGCACGCAGGTTGAGCTGGCGCAATACCAGTACCTGCTGCCAAGGCTTACCGGTATGTGGACCCACCTTGAGCGACAGCGTGGTGGTATTGGGATGCGTGGTCCCGGCGAAACAGAGATTGAAACCGACCGACGTATAGTACGCGACCGTATTGCATTGTTAAAGGAAAAAATCCGCACAATTGACAAGCAGATGTCCGTGCAGCGTGGCAACCGTGGCGCGCTTGTAAGGGTTGCACTGGTAGGATATACCAATGTGGGTAAATCTACCCTGATGAATGTTATAAGTAAAAGCGAAGTCTTTGTAGAAAACAAACTTTTTGCAACACTTGATACTACCGTGCGTAAAGTGGTGATAAAAAACCTGCCTTTCCTTTTGTCGGATACTGTGGGTTTTATACGCAAGCTGCCTACACAACTGGTAGAATCATTTAAAAGCACACTTGACGAGGTTCGTGAGGCCGACCTGCTATTACATGTTGTAGATATCTCACATCCTGATTTTGAAGACCACATTGCATCCGTAAACCAGATATTACAGGACATTAAAAGTATTGATAAAGCAACTATTATGGTTTTCAATAAAATTGATGCTTATAAACCACTGACAATAGATGATGATGACCTTGTAACCGAAAAAACACCACGGCATAATTCGCTTGAAGAATGGAAAGCAACATGGATGAGTAATGTTGGCGAGAAAAATGCACTTTTCGTTTCCGCAACTAATAAGGAGAATTTTGAAGAGTTCCGGGAAAAAGTATATGAAGCAGTACGTGAAATACATATAACACGTTTCCCTTACAATAACTTCCTGTATCCCGATTATAAAGAGAATACAGCCGAAGAACAAGACTAAGGAATGCAACCCAAAGGATTATCTATTAATAGATAATCCTTTTTTAATCATTAATATCAATCAAAAAATGCAATCACAAACCAATCCGGCCCCTTTGTCGGGCTACCAGAAATTTGTAATATTCCTGCTGGCGATAACACAATTTACCGTAATACTCGATTTTATGGTAATGTCACCTTTGGGAGATATACTTATGAAATCTCTCGATATGAACCCCTCGCAATTCGGCATCGCGGTTTCGGCTTATGCTTTCAGCGCAGGATTATCAGGATTGCTTACCGCAGGCTTCGCTGATAAGTTCGACCGTAAAAAGCTATTGCTATTCTTCTATATAGGATTTATAGGCGGCACAATACTGTGTGGTCTTGTAAATACTTATGAACTGCTCGCGGCAGCCCGCATTATTACAGGGCTGTTTGGCGGGGTTATCGGCTCAATATCAATGGCTATCGTAGCCGACCTTTTTGCCATACAGCAACGTGGCCGTGTTATGGGTTTCCTGCAAATGGGTTTTGGGGCCAGCCAGGTGCTAGGCATACCTATAGGGTTATACCTTGCTGATAAATGGCACTGGCACACTCCTTTTATATGGATAGCGGTAATGGCGGCAATTATAGCATCGCTTATATTATTAAGACTGAAACCCATTACGCAACATCTTGAAGTAAAACAGGATAAAAACCCATTCCTGCACCTGTGGCACACATTGCAAAACAGGGATTACCGAATAGGATTTACAGCTACGGCACTGCTTTCGATAGGCGGGTTTATGATGATGCCATTCGGTACTGCATTTGCTGTAAATAACCTAAAGGTAACACACGAGCAGCTACCGCTTATTTATATGATTGCAGGCATAAGCACCCTTATTATTATGCCCATGATAGGAAAACTGAGTGACCGGGCAGATAAAATGAAGATTTTTGCCATTGCGTGTGTCTGGATGATTGCTGTAGTGGTATCATACACCCACCTTACTGCTACACCATTGTGGCTGGTAATAGGATTCAATGTATTAATGATGATAGGTATAATGGGACGTATGGTACCGTCAACCGCCTTAGTTACCGGTGTGCCCGGTATGAAAGACCGCGGCGCTTTTATGAGCATCAATTCTTCTTTACAACAAATTGCGGGTGGTATTGCAGCTGCTTTTGCAGGAATGATAGTAGTACAGCAAACCAAATACAGCCCATTGGAACATTATGATATAATAGGCTACATAGTAGCCGCTATAACACTGATAAGTATATGGCTTATGGCCCGCGTAAATAAAATGGTAAAACGCAAGACGGCTGAACAACCTAATGTACATACCCAATTTACCGATGTACCGGTACAGGAAATTTAAACAATTACAAATAGCTATATTCTGCATATTAAAGCCCACTCATTTTAGGAGTAGGCTTTAATTTTTTATGCTTGCCCTATCAGGCTGTTTTTTTAATCTGTCTGGCTACCTGCCTGCAATACGTTTGGAGCTTGCTGATGTAAAAATTATTAACCTCATCCATCTGCTGAATTGAAATTTTTGGAGATGATTCGTTAAATTCTTTTGCCAGATGATTGAGTTCTTCCCGTAATCTGGGGCGTAGATTATTAAGCTGTGCCAGATAGAGCTGCATCTTAAAGAGATTATCTGCATCCGGCTTTTGCCCTACCACAGTCAATTTTGTCCTGTAAAGTTCTTTTGCGAAATTCTTGTAGTCTTCAATCATAGTAAAGGTAATTTTACTAAAGTTAAAGACAGATTTAATGAACAATAGTTAATTAACGCATAAAATTATGCATGCATTCCATTTTGTAAAGTTCAATTACTGACTCTACTCTCTTTAAACTACTTATATCATTTTGAAGGTTATATTTTTTAATGAACATTTCCTTTAATCGGGTAAAAGACTTCTCTAATTCTGCTTTAAACTCTTCAAAATTTAAATTTTTGTTTAATGCCTCCTGCACTTCCGTACAATTAAGCACCAACCTGCTCTCCAGGTCGCTGTAGTTAACATTCATATTTTTGGGTTTTAGGGGACGCAAAAATATGTTTAATAATCTTAAATTAAATACTATTATAACTTAACTTTAAAAGGTTTACCGATTTGTAAAAAATAAAGCGGTTTTTAGGCCGCTTTATTTTTTATTATATTATGCTTTATGGGATTTTTAAAATCCGTAATTAACAGCTACCCCAAATACCTGGCGCACCTGGAAACCACGAAATGCATTATCATCATAAATGGTTTGGAACATAAGATTGGTGGTAAGGTAACGGTTAATGCGCATTACCACATTCAGTTGGTAATCAATATCAACATTTTGTGGATCTTCCAGATAGTTAGAATACAGGTTCAATATATTTTCAAAGGTTACATTGGCAATTACATCTACTTTATAATATGCCGAAGCATTAAAACCAAGCTCATAACGCATTGATTCGCCTTGTTTCACGCCAAAATAGGCTTCATTAGGCAATGTAAAGCCTTTATCTACAAAGGTAAATTTAGATGTTGCCGGCGAAAGGTTTACCCTAAGGTTCTCATCTCGTTTATACATCATACCCGGACCTACCAATAAATAGGCAGGCGAAAAAAAGTTAGTATACTCTCGTCGTGTTTCAGCATCATTCTCATCACGTTCATATACATATCCTTTTGTAAACTGTGTCCTGAAAT
>JBQGDS010000212.1:0-2880 GCA_052039185.1 Flavobacterium sp. | reverse complement strand
TTTAAAATAACAGGAATAGTAATTGTGGTGGTAGTTATGCTATTGCTTGCAGGTGTGGCGTATCTAAAATTTGCTTTACCTGATGTTGGCGATCCGGAGATTATAGCCATAGAACGTACACCTGAACGTATACAAAGAGGTAGTTACCTTGCCAACCATGTAGCTGTATGTATGGACTGCCACAGCACACGCCAGTGGAATTTATATGCAGGGCCCATGGCAGCGGGAGCTCCCGGCGGGGGCGGAGAGGTTTTTAATCAGGAAATGGGTTTTCCGGGAGAATTTTATGCGCCTAACATTACGCCATATTCGCTTAGTAAATGGAGCGATGGGGAAATAGTGCGGGCAGTTACTGCAGGTGTAAATAAAGACGGTAAAGCGCTTTTCCCTGTAATGGCTTATCACCGTTTCGGGAAAATGGATAAGGAAGATGTGTATAGTATTGTAGCCTACCTTCGCTCGCTTAAGCCGGTGCAGAAAGACATTCCGCAATCAAAACCTGATTTTCCGGTAAGCCTGCTTATAAATACCATGCCTGTAAAATCCGAATATACAAAAAAGCCGCTTGAAACCGATGTGATTAAATATGGTGAGTATCTTGCCAATGCTACAGGTTGTGTAGACTGCCACAGCCGTACTGACAAGGGTGCTGTGGTACCAGGTACTGAATATGGAGGGGGTATGGAGTTTTTACAGCCGGGAGGAGTTGTACGTTCGCCAAACATAACATTTGATAAAGAAACAGGAATAGGGGCCTGGAGTAAAGAAGCCTTTACGGCACGTTTTAAAATGTATGCAGCGCCGGGATACAAGCACACGGTTTTAAAGAAGGGCGACCTGAACACGCCAATGCCCTGGAGTATGTATTCTGGTATGACTGAAAGTGACCTGAATGCACTATATGCTTACCTGCAAACGGTAAAGCCAATTAAGCACAATGTTGTGCGATTTGAAAAAGGAAAGTAATTGTTTTTTAGGTTTTTTAATGGGTTGAAACGGCTGTAGTACTACAGCCGTTTCTCTTTTTAATTACTATGAACGAAATCTATGCAGACTGGATAAAGAGTTGCGGGCAATGCTCTATGTTGCCCAATAGTTCTGAATGGTTTTGCGATACCCTTGTAAGGCATGCTTCATACTCATTAAAGGTAAGAATGTACTCATTTTTCCTGAAAAATCCATGTACGGTAAGGTTAAGCTGTTGCTCTCCGTCATTTTTCATAACCTTAATGCTTCTTGAAAGGGTTTTAAAATTGCCTATCTGATAAAACACGGCATTACTGAACCTGAACTTTATTGTTGCAAAGTTTCCGTCAGGCGAAGGCACATAGTTAAGGTAAAGCAATCGTATCGATTTGCTTTTGCGTGTCATTAGGGTAAGCTTTCGGCTTATGACACGATACTGAAAGAAAATTTTGTTAAACACAGTTTTGGGTATTTATTTATTACTTATTCAAATAAAGCAAACTGTATCTTTAGGGTAGTACAATATTAATAAATATGGGCGTTCAGGAAATTTAAACTCGATGAAAGCCACATATTTCAGTTGAAAAGTAAATAATTGTTTTCGCTTGTATTTAGTAAGATTTATTTTAACAAAGATTAAATCTTTTCATAATGGTTAAGTTGTAAATTTAACTTTACTGATCCACAATATTTTGGCTTTATTTATGGCTGATCCGGTTAAGAAAAATACTTTTTTTAAATTTTCCCGTAGTATACGTATTATACTGCGATGTGTGGTGGCAGTGCTTTGTCTTATTATATTGGCTTATGTTGCATTGGCCTGGTATGTAAACACCCATAAGGAGGAAGTACTTGCTAAAGTAACCACCGAACTCAACGCTAATATGGCAGGGACAATTACTGTTGATGATATGGAAACCACTTTTTTGCAGGGTTTC
Source organism: Flavobacterium sp. (assembly GCA_052039185.1). Taxonomy (GTDB): domain Bacteria; phylum Bacteroidota; class Bacteroidia; order Flavobacteriales; family Flavobacteriaceae; genus Flavobacterium. The sequence goes on along the minus strand of JBQGDS010000212.1, from coordinate 976 downwards.
CCCAGGATCTCGCTTCAGCTTAAAAATGTATCGGTTACTGACAGCCTTTACGCAAATCATAATAAAAAACTGCTGCAGGCAGGAGAAATAGGTCTTGCTGTAAATGCGCTGGCTTTTGTCCGGGGTACAATCCAGATAAAGCATATTGCTATAAGTAATGCATCGGCACAATTGTATACCGATGCTTTGGGTTATAGCAATACTTCCATCTTCAGGAAAAAGAAAGATAAAAAGGGAAATGGAGATGAAGGCTCATTTCCTGAACTTAATAAGATACTACTTAATAATGTTGCCCTTACTATAGACAACCGGATGAGGGGCAAACTTTACGATTTTAAAGTAAACAGCCTGCGTGGTACTGTAAAGCAACTTTCATCGGGTTGGGATGCCGATATAAAGCTTGATGTTTTGGTAAACAGTATGGCTTTCAGTACACAAAAAGGCAGTTTTGTAAAAGAAAGACAGATTGAAGGCAAGCTTGGGTTTACTTATGATAAGAGTAAAGGAATTATAACCTGCAAAGAGAATCCACTCTCAATAGGAGGTGAGGATTTCAGGATAGGCGGCAGGTTCTGGATAAACAAGCCCGATGCTGATTTTGTAATAAACATAAAAAACAAAAAAATACTGTGGCGCAATGCAGCCAGGCTGCTTTCGCCGAATATTACCCGGAAGTTGGATATGTTTAACCTGCAACAGCCTATTACTGTAACCTGCGGCCTGAAAGGTGGTTTTAATGTAGAAGGCGATCCACTGATTTATGTTACTGCCAGGGTAAAGAACAACGTGCTGGAAACACCGGGCGGAATAGTTGAAGACTGTAATTTTTCAGGAATATTTACCAATGAGCATGTAAAGGGTAAGGGTTATAACGATGCTAATTCGGCTATTAAGCTGTACAACTTTACAGGAAGCTATGCTAAAATACCGGTAAATATGAAAAAGGCTTTTATCCTTGATTTGGAAAAGCCAATAG
>JBQGDS010000211.1:0-2131 GCA_052039185.1 Flavobacterium sp. | reverse complement strand
TCCGTTAATTTTAAGACTTGCTCCGTTGCTTATCATCAGCCCGCTGTCAGCATGAAAATGCACACGTGCACCTGCATCAACAGTAAGTGTTTTTTCTGTAGGTACAGCCGCATAGCCATACACTACATAGGGTTTGGTATTGGTCCAATGCAGTTCATTACCATGGGACGGATCGTTCTCGTCAAGGTAAAAACCATAAATGCGTTCAGGCTGGCCTTCATTAATAGGAATTGATTCGTATGACCCGTCGCCAAATCTTTGCGGATAAAGGAAAATAGCATCCTGTATTAAGGTTACCAACTCTACATTTTGAACACCATTTGAACTGTGGAATTCAATCTTGTCAGTATATAAAAAATCTGTAGGATTTGCTTCTGCAATGTCAACTGTAGTTTCAATAAAAATAAACAGGCTGTCTTTAGCCATCAGCTCTACATTATTGAATATTTTCCCGGGATTAGCTCCCTGTCCCTGCCCGTCACCATCTACCATCAGGCGGTAACTGGAATTGTCTCCTTTTCCAAGTTTTATTGTAGGTATGGCAATATCCTTGTTACTGCGATTGTATACTTTAAGCATGTAAGTGCTTGAACCTATATTTGTAAAAACCGTATCAAGATATACTGTATCTCGCGAAAACTCAAGGCTGCCTGTGCTGGGTTCAAATTCAAAATCATCGCGACATGATGTAACAGATAGTCCTATAATAATAAAAAGCAGAAGTATATAATGACGCATGAGCAGCAATTTTTTTGTAAAAATAACTATTAATTTCACATTTTAGTATGTAAGATAATATCATTGTCATCAAGATCCAAAGTCTGATATTTAATAATGATTGATTAATTTTACAACAAAACTTAATAATTATGGCTTTTGATAAAGAGAAAGCCCTGCAGATGTGCAGGCAATTTTCTAAAAATACACTCATGGAAACTCTTGAAATAGAATTTACTGATGCGGCAGAAGGTTACCTTGTAGCTACTATGCCTGTAACTCCTAAAGTGCATCAGCCTATGGGGTTATTACACGGAGGGGCATCAGTTGCTCTGGCAGAAAGTGTGGGAAGTGCAGCATCAATTATGTTTATAAATCCTGAAATACAGGAAGTAAGAGGGATAGAAATATCAGCAAACCACCTACGTAGCAAGCGGGATGGTGTAGTGACCGGTACAGCTAAAATTATACATCAGGGCAGAAGCCTGCACTTGTGGGAAGTTAAAATTACCGATGAGCAGGGCAGGCTGATATCACTTTGTAAAATCACCAATATGGTATTACCGAAGAAAAAGGCACAGTAACACATGGAAAAAATAATATTGTGCATTGAAGAGTCTCTTATGCTTAAAAAGCCATTCGCAATATATTGTAAACCTGGAAGTAAAAAAGTAACGGCAATATTTCAGGATAATACAAAAGATTATACAGTAGATTTTTCGGCGAAAGGATTTGTATTTGCACCGTTTGCAGAAGGCAGAACCATTTTTATACCTAACGAAAATGCAACTGTTATTAATGCCGAACATAATGAGAAGGCTACTGAATTATTAAAAAAGGTAATTGTACCTGTTGATACAGAGGCTAAAAAAAAATTTGAGGATCTTGTTGCTAAAAGTGTTCAGGCTATTAAAAGCGGTAAATTTGAAAAGCTGGTTTGCTCCCGTACAGAGAAAGTGGTGTTAAAGCATATCGATATAATTAAAGTATATAAAAATATGCTTGGTACTTATCCTAATGCTTTCAGATATTGTTTTTATCACCCGGATTCAGGATTGTGGATGGGGGCTACCCCGGAACAGCTACTAAAAGTGGAAGAACAACGTATAAGTACAGTAGCCCTAGCAGGGACGCAGCTTTATAAAGAGGGCGAGGAAGCCAAATGGCCTGTGAAAGAGAAACAGGAACAGCAATTTGTTACGGATTATATTATTGCGGGACTTAATGATTATGTTAGTAGTATAAACGTATCTGAACCATATACATTCCGGGCAGGAAATATTGTTCATATAAAAACAGATATTACAGGAAATATAACCGAAAAGTCTAATGTAAAAAATGTTGTTGCCAGATTGCATCCCACTCCCGCAGTATGTGGGCTCCCTAAATTACAAGCGCAGTATTTCCTGATTAA
>JBQGDS010000210.1:0-7907 GCA_052039185.1 Flavobacterium sp. | reverse complement strand
AGACCGAAGTTAGTTTGTGCAGTAGTTTCCCATCTTAGGTCAGGGTTTTGAATTTGCGTAGGTACAGTACTTACAGTGTTATTATATCCTGTTCCTGAACCATATAAACTCCTAGTTAGGTTAAGAGCCTGGTAAGAACCTGCCACAACCCTTTGATTACCATTGATACCGTAAGAAGCTCTTAGCCTAAGCTGATTGACCTTACTGTCTTTCATAAAGTTCTCCCTGTCTATATTCCAGCTACCGCTTACAGACCAGAAAGTACCCCACTGATTGTCTTCAACGAATCTGAAAGACGCATCACGCCTTAATGTCGCAGCAAAACCAAACCTACCATCATAATCATATTCAAGATTTCCAAAATAAGAGAACAAACCTTCGCTTACTTTAGTTGAACCAATAGTTGGAATATAAGGATTTGCCAAAGCATCATTAGGATTGTTTGGAGTAAGATCTTCCTGTACCGTACCTGCAATAAACGCCGCACCTGTACCTACAAGCCTTGGATCAAGACCTCTTTGTTCAAAGTTTATACCATCAAGGTGCTGCTTGTTATATTCAACAAAACCAGTTAATGATACAGTATGTTTCTCTGCAAAAACATTTGAATAACCTAAACTCACCAATGAGTTGAACCTAAAGTCACGAGAAGTTGATTCAGCCTGGAAACCACCATAACGTGCACCGGCATCAACCTGATAAGGACCTAAAATACTTTCCGGGTGGAAAATCTCCTTATTTACACGGTGTGTATAATCCGCACCTAACTGAACTGCAGCAGTAACATTCTTAATAAATTCATAGCTCGCATTGAAGCTTGTAAGCATCCTAAACTGGTCACTAACCAAAGTATTTCTCTGAACTGAGTTCAATAATACCAATGGAGCCCTCCAAGGCACAATTGAAGAGTCATCTCCATAAATCAAACCTTCACCTAATAGCGCAAGGCTACCATCAGGATTATAAGGATTAAGATAAGGAGCACCTCTTAAAGCAGCCGTAAATGGAGCAAAATAAGTTGAGTTTGAACCAGCACCGCCAATACCATTACTTCTTGAGAAACTGGCATTCATGTTAAGACCGTAAGTAAACTTACCATCACTTGATTTACCGTTAAAGTTATTTCTAACAGTAAAACGCTTAAGATTAGTATTTAAGAAAATACCATCCTGCTCAAAATAGTTTAATGACATAAAGTTAGAAGTGTTCTGACTACCTGATGATATTGACAAGTCATGAGATTTAGTAACACCCTTCCTAAAGAATACATCTGCCCAATATGTATTGTTCCTTCTTGCAAGCGCCTGAAGTTCTGAATCAGTTAATGTAGAACCAAGGCCCTGACCATAATACTTTTGTATAGTAAGCAATTGCCCACTATTCATAAGATCAATATTCAAAGGCTGTAACTCACTGAAACCAAACTGGGTTGTATACCTAAAATCAGTTTTTTCGTTGTTTTTACCTCTTTTTGTATAAACAACAATTACACCCTGAGCACCCCTGTTACCATAGATAGCAGTTGCAGCAGCATCCTTAAGAACAGTTACCGAAGCAATATCATTAGGGTTAATATTCCTAAAGTTATTCTCATCTACCGGCATGTTATCCACAATAAATAAAGGCTCAATAGTACCATTGATACTACCAATACCCCTTAAGATAATTGTTGAATCAGCACCCGGCTGACCAGAACCCGTAGCAATGTTCAAACCAGCAAACTGCCCCTGAAGACTCTGCAGAACGTTAGCATTCGCCCTATCTTCGATCGCCTCACTAGTAATAGTTGCAATTGCATAAGGAGCCTTACTTACAGGAACTTTTCTGTACGCATCCAACTGCACAGCGTCAATTTCCCTGGTTTCATTAGCCAACACTATATTTAAAGTGTTAGAAGCACCAACCGTGACAGCCTGAGTTTTATACCCTAAAAAGGAAAACTCCAAAACTTCACCCTGGCGAACTGAAATAGTAAACCTACCATCTAAATCAGTCTGGGTACCACGAGATGTACCCTTAACAACTATACCCGCCCCTGGCAGTGGACCCGCATCATCAGACACAGTACCGGATACAGTTTTCTCCTGAGCAAAGGAGAAATTAAATGTAAGCGCCATAAGCAGCGCCATAATCCAAGTAAACTTTGATCTCATACTTAATTAATTTGAGTTAGTTAAATGCAAATCTCAAAAAAAAATATTAATTAAACAAATATTTACATTGGTTTAATAAGGTAAAAACTAACATTCTTTAACATTTTTTAAATTATTTTCAATTAATTATACTTAAGTCTGAAAATAAATAGAATGGTTGCGTAGAATATCAAAAAAAAAACATATTTAGTTTTTTACAAACTTTAAATTTAACTTTTATATCAACAAAAAAGGACGGCGAAGTGCCGTCCTTAATGATAGTATGAATGCAAATTTTAGTTTTTGATAATCTTTTTGCTTACTTTAAAAGTATCTGAAGACACGTTTACAATATAAGCTCCCGAACCAAGATTGCTTATATCTAAAGATTGCTCCTGAGATACTGTAATATTTTTTGAAAGCATTATCCTACCCTGTATGTCATATATTTCAACTTTTGCTGATTCTGAACCTAAATCTCCAAAAGAAACATTAAGCACATCTTTAGCAGGATTTGGCCAAACACTAATTTTAGAAGCGACTTCATTAGTATTTACACTTCCGAAAGCATTAATACCGCTAACAATTAATGAAAAAGCCTGACTACCACCTACAAGTGTACCTTTATGTCTAACCTCAATAGTATAAGCATCATTTGTTGCAGGGATTTCAATAGCAGTTCCTGCAGCGTTAACAATCTCTATTTTCTCAATATTATCAACAAAGTTATCTTCACGCTCCGGCAGATTATTAACATTAATTCTATTTAACCTCCATGGCTTATATTCAACACTACCCGCTACCTTGATTAATCTTACATCAAGATCATTTACAAGAACCGGAGTAGTTAAATCATTAGTTCCAAAATTAGGATCTCCCGCAGGATCGTTCCACGCAATTGTAACTTTAAGCGGGTTTATACCATCTGCTTTAACCTGTGTAGTATACACACCACCCTGAGCAAGTGTTGTTTCAATAATTTTGGCAGACGTATCATTGTTACCAGTAATTACAGCCGCACCGGCTTCAACGTCCAGTATACCCCATCCAACCTGAAAATCAGGACCAATAGGTCCAAATTCAGCAGCTGTATGAGACATAAGAGCTTTTAATGTAGCCGCCCTCATAAAGGTACCATTGTTAAGGTTTTTATAGTGTTGCTGTAACAATATAAGCCCCCCGCTTACTACAGGAGAAGCCATTGAAGTTCCCTGCTGAGGAATATAGTCACTATTACCAGAACTACTGGTTGAATAAACCGAAACACCTTTAGCGGCAATATCCGGCTTAATCCTTCTATCATCGGTAGGACCAAAATTACTAAAATTAGCTACTGCAACCGGATTAGACATTTGCACCGCTGCAACTGTAATAATATTTTTAGATGTTGCCTGTTGCGTTATAAGTTCTCTACCGCCTTTAGTATTAGGATATTGGTTAGGATAAGGCAGGGGAGCCCTATCATTACCCGCAGCCACTACAGGCTGATAATAAGGGAAAGTATTTGTAATATCATCCCACGACCATGATTCAGTATCATAAGCACCAAACATCCATGCAGGGGCAGCGTTTGCATTTATACCGTATGAATGGTTTGACACTAAAAGACCTTCGCCTGCCCTGGCGGTCATTTCACTAAGATCCTGTCCCCAGTTATGAGCCCAAAGTATGGCTTGTGGCGCCATTCCTTTAGCTTCACTATCAACACCTGATGCAACAAGAGTACCTGCAACGTGCGTAGCATGCATACTTGCAGTACCTGCAGCACCATCTCTTTGTAACACTCTTCCTCCGGCAAATTCCACATGCGTCCTTCTTACAGGTCCCTCATCCCATTCGCCTAAAATCATACCCTGTCCTTCAAGATTAAGACCTGCACCACCATTATTTCTTACCCTGTTAATTTTAGATAAGATAGCGGCACCGGCATTATATGACATTATGTATATTGGCTGCCCATCAATTACTTTTTTAAGTTCCTGATAAGACCCGTCCTTACCTTCTATTATTACAGGCCATCCGTTTACTTCGGCAAGCCTTAAAGCTTCTTCTTTTTCTTTTATAGCCCGATCCCTGAAGCGTACTTCCATTGCACGGGCTTTGTCCATATCATAATGCTTTGTTATCCATGCTCTTTCTTCAGCATTTTGGGCGTAAGCACCATAGCCTGAAAAAAGTGCCATAAGCAACAAACCAGTTGTAATGTTTCGTTTCATAATTTATTGTTAATAGAGTGTAGATTTTGGAAATAGTTTCACGATTTTATATGTCGCACGCAAAAATAAAAAATAATTAACGTAAATAGTACATTATTTTTTTTTTAACGTTTACCTTCTATCTTTGCATCTTATTTATTCTTACCATGTTATCCTTCAAATTTTCTGATTTACAGTACGAAACAGGGACCGATGAGGCAGGCCGGGGCTGCCTTGCAGGACCGGTTACTGCTGCGGCTGTAATATTGCCAGATGGATTTCATCATGATTTGCTAAATGATTCAAAGCAACTTACCGAAAAGGCCCGCGAATATCTTCGCCCAATTATTATGGAGCAGGCCCTTTGTTATCATGTAGCAAATATTGAACCAGAAATTATTGATGAGATAAATATTTTAAATGCATCAATACGCGCTATGCAGGAATGTATAGTAAAACTTGAACCTGCACCTCATTATATTATTGTAGACGGCAACCGTTTTAAGCCTGTTAACAATATACCTTATAGTTGTATTGTAAAAGGTGACAGTAAATATATGAGCATCGCAGCGGCGTCAGTACTTGCAAAAACGTATCGTGATGAATACATGAACCAGATTCATGAAGAGTACCCTATGTACAACTGGAAAAGCAACAAAGGTTACCCTACCGCTGAACACCGTGAGGCAATAAAAAAATACGGGATAACGAAGTATCATCGTAAATCATTCCGCCTTCTGCCTGACCAGCTTGAACTGGAATTTGACATCATTGAAGATGTACATTTAAGGATAATCAATCCATGAGTTCTGCCTGGAACAGCTGCGCAAAATACTTTTGTATTTTTTGCTTTACTTCATCTTCATTTACTTTCTCTACTTTAAGCTCTACATTTAAAGATGTAACAGCTTTACCTCTTATCCCACATGGGATAATATTATCAAAGTAACCCAGATTTGCATTTACATTAAGTGCAAAGCCATGCATGGTTACCCAGCGTGAAGCCCTTACACCCATAGCACAAATTTTACGGGCGAACGGTGTACCCACATCAAGCCACACCCCTGTTTCGCCATCGCTGCGTGTACCGGTAAGTCCATAATCAGCCATGGTTAATATAATTGCTTCTTCCAGCAGACGCAAGTATTTATGTATATCGGTAAAAAAATTCTCTAAATCCAGTATAGGATAACCCACTATCTGCCCAGGTCCATGATACGTAATATCACCTCCCCTGTTTATCTTATAGAATTTTGCATCCTTGGCTTCAAGCTGTGCTTCATTCAAAAGCAGGTTGTCCATATCGCCGCTTTTGCCCAAAGTATACACATGCGGATGTTCTACAAAAAGCAAATAATTAGGTGTTACATCAGCTGTTTCTTCCCTACGGTTTTTAACCTTTATATCCAGTATATCCTTAAATAGTCTTTCCTGATAATCCCAGGTTTCTTTATAATCTTTTTTTCCTAAATCAAGGACAGTCACTTTTTTATTCATTTCTGTAAAAAATTGTATTACAAAGGTAGCAAACTTACACCTATATAATACATTGGCGATTTTACCAAATATCTCTATCTTTGCAGGCTTAAAAACATATTTAAATCATGCAGCTTTCAGAACAAGAAATCATTCGTAGAGAAAAACTGGACAGGCTGAGGGAACTCGGCATTAATCCTTATCCTGCTAACCTATTCCCTGTAGACCATACAAGTAAACAGGTAAAGGATGATTATTCTGAAGGTAAGAAGGTTGTAGTAGCCGGCCGCCTTATGTCAACCCGTATACAGGGTAAGGCATCATTTGCAGAACTGCAGGACAGCGAAGGCCGTATACAACTTTATTTCAACCGTGATGAGATATGCCCCGGAGAGGATAAAACCAAATACAACGAACTTTTTAAAAAACTGCTTGACCTTGGCGACTTTATCGGTGTGGAAGGCATACTTTTCACAACTCAGGTAGGTGAAAAGTCGATAAATGTTACTGATTTTAAACTGCTGAGTAAAGTTTTACGTCCGCTCCCTCTCCCTAAGACAGATGCTGACGGGAAAGTTTTTGACGGCTTTACCGATCCTGAACTGCGTTACCGCCAGCGTTATGTAGACCTTGTGGTTAACCCTCATGTTAAAGAGGTGTTCATGAAAAGGACAAAGCTGTATACAGCAATGCGTAACTTTTTTAATGACAAGGGCTACTTTGAAGTGGAAACCCCTATTTTACAGTCGATACCGGGCGGTGCTGCTGCAAGGCCGTTTGTAACGCACCATAATTCGCTTGATATACCACTATACATGAGGATTGCTAACGAGCTTTACCTTAAAAGGCTGATAGTAGGCGGATTTGACGGTGTATACGAATTTTCGAAAAACTTCCGTAATGAAGGTATGGACAGGACTCACAATCCTGAATTTACCGCTATGGAAATATATGTAGCCTATAAAGACTACAACTGGATGATGGAGTTTACCGAAAAACTGTTAGAACATTGTGCTACAGCAGTAAACGGAACCAGTGAGGCTACCTTTGGCGAACATAAGGTAGATTTTAAAGCTCCTTATGCCCGAGTAACGATGACTGATGCTATTAAGCAGTTTACCGGTTTTGATATAACAGGCAAAACGGAGCAGGAAATTTATGAGGCTGCAAAAGGTATGGGCATTGCTGTTGACGAGACCATGGGCAAAGGCAAGCTGATAGATGAAATTTTTGGGGAGAAATGTGAAGGCAACTTCATACAGCCAACTTTTATTACTGACTATCCGAAAGAAATGAGTCCGCTTTGTAAAGAACACAGGGATAACCCTGAACTTACCGAACGTTTTGAACTTATGGTATGCGGTAAGGAAATTGCAAATGCTTACAGCGAGCTAAATGACCCTATAGACCAGCGTGAACGTTTTGAAGCACAGCTTAAACTTAGCGAACGTGGCGATGTGGAAGCAGCACAGTTTATTGACAATGATTTTCTTCGCGCGCTTGAATATGGTATGCCGCCTACATCAGGGCTTGGTATTGGTATGGACAGGCTTATCATGTTCCTTACTAACAACCCGTCAATTCAGGAAGTACTGTTCTTCCCGCAAATGAGGCCGGAGAAAAAAGGTCCCGAGCTTACAGAAGATGAAAAAGCAGTTACCGAACTGCTGAAAGTAAGTGGCCAGCTGGCACTGGATGCGCTAAAGGCAGAAGCAGGACTTAGCGGTAAAAAATGGGATGCTGCAATGAAAGGGCTTTCTAAGCATGGCCTTATAAAAGTAACCGTTGACGGCGATACAAAAACGGTAGAATTTAAAGGATAAATTCCTTATGAACATAAAAAAGGCTGCCGGTTGGCGGCCTTTTCTTATGTTTATTTTAAACCTTTTTATTTCAGGTTAGTCTTATGCATATAACTTTTAAAAATTAAATTATGAAAACGTGGATTTTGGCAATTGTAATGATGATAGGCCTAACGGTAAGTGCGCAGCAAAGAGACACAAGGCATGAGCCACTTAAACCGGAGCAAAGAGCAGAACTGGCTGCTAAAAAAATGACGCTGGCTCTTAACCTGAATGAAAAACAGCAAAAAGACGTACAGAAA
>JBQGDS010000209.1:0-2216 GCA_052039185.1 Flavobacterium sp. | reverse complement strand
GTAGCCTTCGCGGCGTAATATGGTTTGTATGGCCTCTGCAACCACTGCCCAGTTCTTTTCAAGGTCCTCTGCAAACTTATCTTCGTTAAGTAATAGTTTGTTCAGGCCTTTCAATGTAGCTTCAAGCGCAATGAGTGTATGCCCTATTGGGACACCTATATTACGTAGTACAGTACTGTCGGTAAGGTCACGTTGCAGGCGCGATACAGGTAGCTTTGCAGCAAGGTGCTCAAAAAGGGCATTGGCAATGCCAAGGTTACCCTCAGAGTTTTCAAAATCTATAGGGTTTACTTTGTGCGGCATTGCTGAAGAGCCTATTTCGCCTGCCTTTATTTTCTGCTTAAAATAGTCCATAGACACATATGTCCATATATCACGGTCAAGATCAATAAGTATGGTATTTATACGTTTTAAGGCATCGCAAAAGGCCGCAAAATGGTCATAATGTTCAATTTGCGTAGTAGGGAAGGAGTGTTTTAGTCCTAAGGTATCCTCAACAAAATCCTGCCCAAATTTACGCCAGTCGTTTTGTGGGTAGGCAATACAATGTGCATTGAAGTTACCTGTTGCACCACCAAACTTAGCCGCAAAAGGAATGTTGAACAACAAGCGCATCTGTTCTTCAAGGCGTTCAACAAAAACCAGTATTTCTTTACCCAGGCGCGTAGGTGATGCCGGCTGACCGTGTGTGCGTGCCAGCATAGGTACATCTGCCCATTCTGTGCTTAGGTCTTTCAGCTTGGAAATAAGTGCAATTAATGATGGCATATATACATCTTCAAACGCTTCTTTGGTTGAAAGCGGTATTGCAGTGTTATTTATGTCCTGGCTGGTAAGCCCAAAGTGAATAAACTCTTTATACTCCTGCAGGCCCAGCCTGTCAAAAGCATCTTTTATAAAATACTCAACCGCCTTTACATCGTGGTTGGTTGTCTTTTCTATTTCTTTTATCTGAAGGGCGTCCTGTGAGCTGAAATTCCTGTAGATATCCCGTAGCGGATTAAAGGTATTTTTGTCTACATTTTTAAGTTGTGGAAGCGGAAGCTCACAAAGCGCTAAAAAGTATTCTATTTCCACCAGCACCCGGTAGCGTATTAGCGCTTCTTCCGAGAAATAACGCGAAAGCGATGCGGTTTTACTGCGGTATCTTCCGTCAATGGGAGATATGGCATTCAGTTCAGATAATTGTTGCATTATAGTTGTGTTGTAAAATATGGGTATATGCGCAAATATAAGCTTTTGCAGGCAAAAATGAAATCCAAAAATGCAATTAAAAGTTATTTTATAATCACTAATTTCTTACATTAATTCGGGGAGATTTCTAGTCGGTTAAGCCATTTTACAGCTTCATTAACTGCCAGCTCAGGATTACATATTATATCGGGCTGAATCTTTCTGCCATATTTAACTTTTTTCCTGTCGGCAAATGTGGCAACAGTTAAAAGCATTCTTGATCCGTCTGATAATGTAAACCCTTCATTAGATGTAGATACGCCATAAGTAGGCCAGCCAAAACTTTTGGTTTTTGGACGGTTTTTAAACGCTACGGTTATTGCCTCGCCCGAACTTGCCGTTAGTGTATCGGTAAGTACAGCTACTTTAGTATATTGCTTTGCAAGAGTATATGTTTCGGGTGATTTTATGACTTCACTGTTATTATAGTCATTATAAGTAAGATGCCCTTCTTTAATAGCCCATTCGGTTTCATTGTTGTCTGGATATAGGGTGTATCCTGCAGTGCCATCTCCTAACACCGGAGCTATGGCAAGTAACATAGGGGTCATATCGCCACCAAAATTGCCACGAAGGTCAACTATCCATCCGTGCAGGTTTATATTGTCCCTTTGCTTTATTTTAGCAATAGTTTCGGTAATGTACTGCTGTTTTGAAGCATCGTTCCCCATACAGTATTTAAGTCGTATATAGACTATGTTGGCAGGAAATTCTTCATCTTTTAAAACAGGAGGGTCTTTTTCTTCTTCGGTATCGATTAAGTTTGCCGGGGCAAAATAACTATGACTGTCGCCCAACAGTTTTATGGCGTAATGTACTGAAGGATAAGCATCCTGAACTGTGACTGCACTACCCGCATGCTTTATAACTTTTGCCCTGGAATCAGCCCAGTTTATACTGCTACGATTTACAGAGTTCTTTTCCATAATTGTTATTACTTCGTTTAAATATGCTGTAGCCAGGTTGTCCGGAATTGTTGTTTT
>JBQGDS010000208.1:0-3494 GCA_052039185.1 Flavobacterium sp. | reverse complement strand
TAATTATATAGCTTGCCTGATGGCTTTTTGGGGAAAATCCAGACCCGTTTGCCCTCTTCATTTATTGTCCCGATATGATCCCGGAACGCATCATCCTGGTTATTTGACATTTCTTATACTAATTTACATTTGCAGCCACTTCAGGCGCTTTATCTGCAGCTTCTTCTTTCCATACATCTCCCTCAGGTGCTTTGGCATCTTTAGGGTTTGTACCCTGTAATGAAAGCACATAGCTGGCTACCTGCTGTATTTCAGAAGGCTTAAGCGTACCCTGCCATGCCACCATACCTTTACCGTCCCGTCCGCCTTTAGTTATGGTATTGAATACGTTTTTAATACCGCCTCCCAGAATCCAGTTTTCGTCGGTAAGATTAGGACCTATCGCCCCTCCACCATCGGCACGGTGACATGCAATACAGTTGGTTTCAAAGATTTTCTTACCCGCAGCAATATCAACTGCATCAGTAAGCAGTGTTACTGTATTTGCATCAATGAGGTCTTTAGCTGTTTTCTTATATTCTTCTACTGCTATGCGTGCCTGCTCCATTTCTGACTCAAACTCTTTAGTTTGGTCGTTCCCGTCCATAATGTGATATCTAACCATATAGATACACCCGAAAATAATGGTTGCATAAAATAGTTTTGTCCACCATGGTGGCAATACATTGTCAAGCTCGTGTATACCATCATAGTTATGCTCCATCATTATACTGCCTTCTTCCTCAATAGTTTTTTGTTTGGCAATAAAATAGCTTTTCAGTTTTTTGTACCATGCTGCTTCGGTAAAGCTTACTGCCTGCTCTTCCTCCAGTTTTTTACGCTGCTCATCGGTAAGCAGTGCATTGGTAACCCTGTCAACCGCTGCTACCACAACCTCAACCGAAATCAGCAGGAACAGGAACACAACCAGGAATAGCGATACAAGCGGATATTTAAGGAAGGCTGGCCTGTCACCCGAATCTATAAAAAACTCTACTGCTATAAAGGCAAGTGCAAACAGTGCAGGTATCCTGACGTAAACCGGAATTAATTTTTTCATCGCTGTAAGTTTTAGTGTTCAGTGTTGGTTTTGTCGCCCTCGCTTGTTTCAAAAGGCAGATGGCTCAATTCATTAATCTTGTCTTTTTTATAAGTGTACACCCATGTATACAGTGCCACAAAAAAAATGAAGAATATAAGAAGCGATATTATCGGGAAGATCTCAATCCCTGAGATGCTGTCCATATTGTGTTTTATAAACTTTAGCATGGCTGTTTATTATTTGTTTTCGGCAACAGTGTTCTTTATTTTAATATCGGTACCCAGGCGTTGCAGGTAAGCAATAAGCGCTGTAATTTCCCTGTCTTTCATCGGCACAAATGTTTCGCCGCGTGCAGCCGATGATTTTTTACTTTCCTCATAACTTTTTACAAAGTCAGGATCGGCATGCAGGCTCTTTTCAATTTTGGCAGACTGTTCTGCTATTGATTGCTTTGCTTTGGCAATATCCTCGTTGCTGTAAGGTACACCCAGCTGCGCCATTACTTCCATTTTCTTCTCAATGTTAGAATAGTCCATCGCCTTATTGTCAAACAGCCACTTGTATGCCGGCATTATTGAGCCTGCCGAAGTACTTTGAGGATCCCACATGTGGTTAAAGTGCCAGTTGTCGCTGTACTTACCGCCTATCCTCATAAGGTCAGGCCCGGTACGTTTAGAGCCCCACAGGAACGGGTGGTCATACACATATTCACCCGATTTTGAATATTCACCATAACGTTCAACCTCACTACGGAAAGGACGTATCATTTGCGAGTGGCAGTTAACACAGCCTTCGCGTATGTACAGGTCACGCCCTTCAAGCTCCAGCGGCGTATACGGCTTAACCGATGATATGGTTGGTATGTTAGATTTTACCATGATGGTAGGCACAATTTGTATTATACCGCCTATAAGTACTGCTATGGTTGCAAGTAGTGCAAGCTGTATAGGCCTTCTTTCCAGCCAAGGGTGGAATTTTTCGCCTTTAAGCCTCTTAGTGCTTATCTTTTGCAGTGCAGGGGCTTCAGCCAGTTCGTCTTCAATTTTACGTCCCTGTCTTACTGTCATTATTATGTTGTAGCACAGTACAAGCAATCCTATTACGAACAGCGTACCGCCTATTGCCCTCATCCAGTACATTGGCATGATTGCTTTAACCGTTTCAAGGAAATTACCATGTACCAGTGAACCGTCAGGGTTGAAATCTTTCCACATAGACGCCTGTACAAAACCGGCAACATACATAGGCAGTGCATACAATATAATACCTAATGTACCTATCCAGAAGTGGAAGTTAGCCAGCTTTACAGAGTAAAGTGTTGTTTTAGCCATACGTGGTATCAGCCAGTATATTACCGCAAACGTAAGGAAGCCGTTCCAGGCAAGTGCGCCTACGTGTACGTGTGCCACGATCCAGTCAGTAAAGTGTGCTATGGCATTTACATTTTTAAGTGAAAGCATAGGCCCCTCAAATGTTGCCATACCATAACCCGTAATTGCAACCACAAAGAATTTAAGAACAGGATCGGTCCTTACTTTATCCCACGCACCACGAAGTGTAAGTAAACCGTTAATCATACCACCCCATGATGGTGCAATAAGCATTACAGAGAATACTACACCCAGGTTTTGTGCCCAGTCCGGCAATGCCGAATACAACAAGTGGTGTGGCCCTGCCCAGATATAGATGAAAATTAACGACCAAAAGTGGATGATTGACAGCCTGTATGAATACACAGGACGGTTGGCTGCCTTAGGCAGGAAGTAATACATAAGCCCAAGGAATGGTGTCGTTAAGAAAAATGCTACTGCATTGTGCCCATACCACCACTGTACCAAGGCATCCTGTACACCGGCATAAACCGAGTAGCTTTTCATTCCGCTTACTGGAAGTGCAAGGCTGTTAAAAATATGCAGGATAGCTACGGTAATAAAGGTTGCAAGGTAAAACCACACCGCTACATACAGGTGGCGCTCCCTCCTTCTTAATATAGTACCTATCATGTTGATACCGAATACTACCCAAACCACTGCTATGGCAATATCTATAGGCCATTCCAGCTCTGCATATTCTTTTGATGATGTGTAACCTAACGGAAGTGAAATAGCTGCGGCAACAATAATAAGCTGCCAGCCCCAAAAGTTGATGTTGCTGAGCACATCGCTAAACATGCGTGTTTTTAGTAATCGCTGGAGTGAATAATATATTCCCGCAAACATGGCATTACCCACAAAGGCAAATATTACCGCATTAGTATGCAGCGGCCTCAGCCTGCCGTAGCTAAGCCATGAAACACCATCGGTTAAGCTCGGGAACATGTACATAGAGGCTATAAGCAAGCCCACCAGCATCCCTACCACGCCAAATACTATTGTGGCGTACAGGAACTTTTTAACTATTTTATTGTCATAATAAAATTGTTGCACTTCCATAATCAGTTAGTATTAGAATTGTTGTTTGTTTTTTTGATTTC
>JBQGDS010000207.1:0-3074 GCA_052039185.1 Flavobacterium sp. | reverse complement strand
AACAGCCATGGGAACGGATGCAGAATATTTACTATCAGGTTGCATCCTGCAACGATTAGCGATGCTACTATCAGTCCTTTTGCACGATGCGAAAGATTGCTGGGAATATCGGCCGGGTACGCAAGAAACACACCAATGGCCACGGTAAAACCAACTTCGAACATGCCGAATTGTGACAGTATAAGCACAGGCAAAACCGCGGCCAGTGTTACTATTACTGCCTTGGTAAAATTGGTGCTGTCGGTAAATTGCCTTACGCGCTCTATCATACAATTGTGGGTGTACGCAAAGGTACTATTATACTAAGGTAATTACGGGTAATTCTCACAAAAAATTAGCATTTACGAGCCGCAATATTTTAAATATACTATCGTTTTTATTTATTACTTTTGCCGCTGGCATAAAAAAGTATATATAACTATGTTTTTGCCCTAAATTGTACCGATATGATATTACCTATAGTTGGTTACGGAGACCCGGTTCTGCGTAAGAAATGTGAAGAGATAGGAAAAGATTACCACAACCTGAAGCAGGTTATTGCCGACATGTATGAGACAATGTACAATGCTTATGGTGTGGGCCTGGCAGCGCCACAGGTGGGGCTTGCCATACGCATGTTTATGGTTGATACCAGCCCTTTCAGCGATGATGAGGATCTGAGCAAGGAAGAGCAGGAACTGCTGGCCGGTTTCAAGAAAACGTTCATTAATCCTGTAATGCTTAAGGAAGAGGGTGAAGAATGGGGCTTTAATGAGGGCTGCCTGAGCATCCCTGAGGTACGTGAGGATGTATACCGCCAGGAGCGTATTACCATTGAGTATTATGATGAGGATTTTAATAAGCACACTGATGTGTACGACGGGCTTATTGCCAGGGTAATACAGCATGAGTACGACCATATTGAAGGGATTTTGTTTACCGATAAGATATCATCGCTTAAAAAGCGCCTTATCCAGAAGAAGCTTCAGAACATCATGGAGGGTAAAACAAGACCCGATTATAAAATGAAATTTATTGCTAAAAAAGGCAGATAATTTTTGTTTTTTAGGCCAAAGATTAGATATTTGCCTTCCTTAAAAAAATTAAAGATGAGTGTTGACAGAATATTAGCGATTTCCGGAAAACCGGGTTTATACGCTTTAAAATTACAGACAAGGACCGGTTTTGTAGCCGAATCACTGATAGATGGTAAAAAAGTAACGGTAGGACTTAGGAGCAATGTGAGCCTGCTTTCTGAAATATCGGTTTATACGTATGATGGCGAAGTACGCCTTAGCGAAGTTTTCCGTAAAATAGCTGAAAAAGAAGATAATGGGCCTGCACTGTCTCACAAAGAAGACAATGCAAAGCTTGAAGCTTATTTCCGCGAGGCACTTCCTGAGTTTGATGAAGACCGCGTATATGCATCTGACATTAAAAAGATACTGAACTGGTATAACATGCTTCAGGCAAAAGGGCTTGTTTCTAAAGAAGAAGCAGCGGCTGAGGAAACTCCGGCTACTGAAGAAGAAGTAAAAACTGAAGAATAATCAGTACTAAATAGCATATTGAAAATCCTGTCATGTATATGGCAGGATTTTTTACTTTTACACAAAATTATATCATGAACACACGCCAGCAACAGCTTGAAGCTTTTAGTCGCCTGCTCGACATTATGGATGACCTTCGGGAAAAATGCCCATGGGATAAAAAGCAGACTTTGCAAAGCCTTCGTCATCTTACAATTGAGGAGACTTACGAATTAGGTGACGCTATATTGGATAACGATTTACAGGAAGTAAAGAAAGAGCTGGGCGATATATTGCTTCACATTGTGTTCTATGCTAAAATTGGCAGTGAAACAGGTGATTTTGATATTGCTGATGTAGCTAATGGCATTTGCGAAAAGCTGATACACCGCCATCCGCATATTTATGGCGATGTTGAGGTTGAAAACGAAGAACAGGTAAAGCAGAACTGGGAGAAGCTGAAACTGAAAGAAGGCAAAACATCTGTCCTGGAAGGTGTGCCTAACAGTTTACCGGCACTGGTAAAAGCAAGCCGTATACAGGATAAAGCGCGTGGCGTAGGTTTTGACTGGGAAGAACCGCACCAGGTTTGGGATAAAGTGCAGGAAGAGCTACAGGAGTTTAAGGAAGAAGTTGAGAATGGCGATAAGGATAAAATTGAGTCGGAATTTGGCGATGTGCTGTTTTCCATGATTAACTATGCCAGGTTTATTGATGTAAATCCGGAAGATGCTTTGGAGCGTACCAACAAGAAATTTATTAAACGTTTCCAATACCTGGAAAGCAAAGCTTCAGAACTGGGCAAACCGCTGGCTGATATGACGCTTGCGGAAATGGATGTATTTTGGAACGAAGCTAAAAAACTATAACTGATGAATAAAATTGTAGTAGCGTTTTTGCTTTTTACATGTGTTTGTTTTGCACAAAGGCAGGATGTTGCCGAACTGCAGCTAAAAGTGTCTCCAAACGCTTCTGAGGAGCTTTTATACGGTTTTGCAGCGGGCGACAGGATTTTATTTACAGTAGAGGAGGTGAATGATAAAACGCTTACCGAAGTATCGGTAGCTGAATATCCTGAAACATATAAATACAGGCAGTTTGAGGTTAAAAAGGAAAAGAACCGCGAATTTAAAGTAAACGGTAAGGCAGTATACCGTTTTAAGTTTATTAATAAAGCTAAGGAGGACCGCATTTGTAAAGTGAAGATTGTACGCGTGCCACAATTATCCGATACAAAAAACTTCAATACAGCAGTAAAATGGGTCACTGTGCATGATACGATTTGGAATACCTTTACCCGTGATGCCGTTGTAGGATATGATACTGTATTTGTGCAGAAAAACCGCAGGGTAGTGGCGTATGAAAAACGTTATGAAGAAGTAGTGTTAGACAAGAACCAGCGTGTAGATGCTAAAACTACCTTTGGTGATACTAAAGTTGCAGTACCTTTTTCATTACCGGTAAGCGTTGTTACTAAAGATGAGACGAAAAAAGTAGTGGCCTGGGCGTATTGGGTAGGCGTAGGCGAGGAGTCGAACGAATTCTGGAAACAGAACCGAAAAATGA
>JBQGDS010000206.1:0-11244 GCA_052039185.1 Flavobacterium sp. | reverse complement strand
AACAATGAAGAGACAGTCTCTTAATTAGAAAACAAATAAACAAAGGCACCGGTTCGGTGCCTTTTTTACTACTAACTCACTCAAATTTAACCTAAGTACTAAATAAGTTATATTTTTTAAGCTGCATGTTTTTTTCGCTGCCATCTCTTTTACGTATTGTAATTTTTATAGCTTGGCTTTCATCCCTGAATTTTTTTACAATTTCACACCATACGCCGTCAGGACTACCCGATATCGGAGTATCATCAATACGCACAATTTCGTCTCCATTTTCCATTCCTTCATGCTGTGCCAAGCTTTTATCAAACAAAGTATTTACAAATACTTTGTTATCTTCGGTGCGTTTTGGTGTAAAACCAAATGTCAGGTATTCAGTATCTTCTTTTACAGGAACATCTGCAAGATAAATTGTGTGACTATCCCAATCCAATAACATTTCTCCAAAACGCTTAAAGAATTTATTACCAGTAAGCAATACATTACCTTCTACCCTAACAGTAGAATTCTTAAATAAATGTTTACCTACATATATGCTGTCCAAAAGCACAATATGTTCTGTAGCCGGTTTACCTTCATATATGGTAAATGCGGCTTTTCCGATCGTTTTATAAGCTTTCAGCTGCTTGCTCTTCCTACTTTTAAAATAAAGGCTGTCGGGCAATGAGAACACACCGTTATAGCCTGTATCCATAATTGTTTTAAAATTATACTCTCCCATGTGCTGTAATAGCATAGGGCTGCCCGAAAAATTTTCTTCAAATGCGATTTCCTTCATTTTCGCGGAAGGTTTTATTTTCCTGTCCGAAAATGTTAGCTGCTTATTATTATAATCTACTTTCCAGCGGCAAGTGCGCATAATATTAGTTCCGAAAATGCCATCAATCTTCACACAAAAAGTGGTACTTAATTTAGACATATCAATAACCGCCGTGGTAATATTATTAAAGGTAATAGTACCTAATTGCAATGAAGGAAGTGTATACAATTCCTCTTGGCCTACTGTACCTGAACCGTCTACCAAATTAGCCCCAAAAGCCGGTTTAAGGTTAAGCTCCCTTACAAGAGTGGGCGGAACCACTGTTATTGCTCCTGTGTCAAAAAGAAAGTTATAGGTTTCCCCGTTAATTACCACAGGCACCAGTATCTGATCCATTTCATCGGTAAAGGCAACGGTTTCGGTAAAATTCTTTTGCGTCGGCTTTACCGAAAAAAGAATTTCCTGTTTTTTCTTCATCTCTTTCTTTTCGGCTTTTGTCTGAGATAACAAAGCCAAAGGAAAGAAGAGTAAAAGGAGAATGTATTTTTTAAACATAAGGTAAGTAGGTTGGTTAATTTTCTTACAAACAATATTTATGCCAAATAAAAAAACCTCCATAAATTAAAATTTATGGAGGTTGTATTTTAAACCTTAATTACAAGCTTCTCTTCTGTTCCCTTGCCAAAAGCGTATTCTTGAGCAGCATGGCAATAGTCATAGGGCCTACACCTCCCGGTACCGGGGTTATGAAAGACGCCTTTTTACTCACGTTCTCAAAATCAACATCGCCGGTTATACGGTAACCTTTTTCATTATTTTCATCAGCAACACGGGTAATACCTACATCTATTACAACAGCATCATCCTTAATCATTTCGGCTTTAAGGTAGTTAGGCACACCAAGCGCTGTAATAATAATATCGGCCTGTGTTGTTATCTGGTTAATGTTCTTTGTATGGCTGTGTGTAAGGGTTACAGTACTGTTACCGGGAAAGCCCTTACGCCCCATTAATATGCTCATAGGCCTGCCTACAATATGGCTGCGCCCTATAACCACAGTGTGCTTGCCTTCGGTTTTTACATTGTAACGTTCTAACAGTTCAAGTATACCGAATGGCGTAGCCGGTATGAACGTACTCATATCAAGTGCCATCTTACCGAAATTTTCCGGGTGGAAACCATCAACATCCTTACCCGGATCAATAGCCATAATGACCTTTTGTGTATCAATCTGTTTTGGTAACGGAAGCTGGACAATAAACCCATCAATAGTATCGTCCTGGTTAAGTTCCTCAATTTTCTTAAGCAGCTCAGTTTCCGATGTAGTGCTTGGCATTTTTATAAGCGTTGACTCAAAGCCTACACGTTCGCATGCTTTTACCTTACTGCCTACATAAGTAAGGCTGGCACCGTCATTACCTACAATTATAGCAGCAAGGTGAGGCACCTTCTCGCCTCTTTCCTTCATTTGCTGCACCTGCGCGGCAATTTCGTTCTTAATGTCTTCCGATGTTTGTTTTCCGTCTAATAATGTCATTGTGTTGTGTACAGTAGTTATGATTTAAAATATATGTTTTAGTAAATAAAAAGGGGCGCAAAACCGCACCCCTGTATTTTTAAGGCCTCATGCCTTTCATTCCGCCCATCATCCTCATCAGGTTTTTCCCGGCCCCTCCCTGCATCATCTTCATCATCTTGCTCATCTGGTCAAACTGCTTCAGTAGCTGGTTTACCTGCTGGATAGATGTTCCGCTGCCTTTAGCTATCCTGTTTTTCCTTTTCACATCAATAATTGCCGGTTTACTTCTTTCAACCGGAGTCATTGAGTGTATTATGGCTTCAATATGTTTAAACGCGTCGTCTTCAATCTCTACGTCTTTTAGCGCTTTTCCTGCGCCGGGTATCATACCTACAAGGTCTTTCATGTTACCCATTTTCTTAACCTGCTGTATCTGGCTAAGGAAATCATCAAATCCAAATTCGTTCTTAGCAATTTTCTTCTGTAGCTTACGCGCTTCCTCTTCATCATATTGCTCTTGTGCCCTTTCTACAAGCGAAACAACGTCACCCATACCCAATATACGGTCGGCCATACGGTTAGGATAGAAAACGTCAATCGCTTCCATTTTCTCACCCGTACCAATAAATTTGATCGGCTTATTCACTACCGACTTAATAGAAATAGCCGCACCACCGCGGGTATCACCATCAAGCTTGGTAAGTATAACACCATCAAAATCAAGCCTGTCGTTAAATGCTTTAGCTGTGTTTACAGCATCCTGCCCCGTCATAGCATCTACTACAAACAATGTTTCCTGCGGCTGAATAGCTTTATGAACGTTAGCAATTTCGTTCATCATCTCTTCATCTACAGCAAGACGGCCTGCAGTATCCACAATCACTACATTAAATCCGTTGGCTTTTGCATACTTAATTGCGTTCTGTGCAATTTCCACCGGGTTGCGGTTGCCTTCTTCAGAATATACCTCAACGCCTACCTGGCCACCTACTACGTGCAGCTGGTTAATAGCTGCAGGACGGTATATATCACACGCTACGAGAAGCGGTTTTTTATTCTTTTTTGTTTTAAGGAAGTTTGCCAGCTTTCCTGAGAAAGTGGTTTTACCCGAACCCTGAAGGCCTGACATAAGGATAACCGTAGGGGCGCCAGAAAGGTTAATACCTGTGGCATCGCCTCCCATAAGCTCAGTAAGCTCATCCTTCACTATTTTAACCATAAGCTGGCCCGGCTGTAACGTAGTAAGTACGTTTTCTCCAATAGCTTTTTCTTTTACCCTCGTGG
The DNA here is from genome assembly GCA_052039185.1 of Flavobacterium sp. Classification (GTDB taxonomy): domain Bacteria; phylum Bacteroidota; class Bacteroidia; order Flavobacteriales; family Flavobacteriaceae; genus Flavobacterium. The sequence continues at coordinate 7,684 of JBQGDS010000206.1, read as the reverse complement.
TAAAGTCTTTAGCTATCTTAAAGTTAACGTCGGCATCAAGTAGTGCACGGCGTACTTCTTTAAGGGTATCGGCAACGTTAACCTCGGTAATTTTACCGTGGCCTTTTAGTATATGGAATGCTTTGTCGAGCTTATCGCTTAAATTATCGAACATATCAGTTTCGTTTTATGAGGTGCAAATTTAATGATTTGATTTTGAAACACCGTGTACTAAAATAAAAAAACCGGCTCATTACAACCGGTTTTATATAATGTTTAAAAATAGTTTATTCTGCCTGCGGTTTAAAAACAAAATCAATATTCGGAATCATGTCATAGGCAGGATCTTCACTACCGCCACCGCCATAAAAACGAGCCTGGTGCACGGTGATATGACCAAGGGTTACCGGAAGCACTGCAGCAGAGCCAATCTTTATCGTTCCTATACCCATTGAATTAGGCCCATATGCTTCTATCGACCTTCTTATGGTATAATTTTTATTTGCTTCAAGGCTTACTTGTGGTATTGAAATGTATTCAATTTCAGTACTGGTAAAAGTGTGCGTGCCTGTATATATAACTGTATTCTGGTCGTTTACTATTTCAACAAGATATTCCAGCTCATCAGCTTCACCTTTATAACCTATACTGCATATTTTACCCGGCTGGTTTACACTAAAGGTATATTCATGCGTAAATGTGTCCATTGAAAAAATTTCATTGGCAGTAATGCTGTTATACAGCTGCGAAAATTCAGTATTGGTTGTTATACAGCAGGCATCAGCTTCAGCTATAAGTGTCTGCAAAAATGCACTATTGCTAATAATATCTATATCTTCACCATTACCTGTAATACTGAAAGGAAAATGTATAGCATAGGTTTCACCTTCGCTTAAATTATTTATAAAGGCCAATAATTCGGTACTGTTAGTAAAAGTGAAGGACTGGTCAACAACAAATCCTTCAAGATAGGTTGCCACAGTTATAGGATAATTCATGCCCAGGCAGTCAAGCTCATTGTTTGCAAGCGCCTTAAGCTGCAAAGTAACATCAGATGTTGCTGTAAGTGCAAAAGGGTTTTCTGTATTAACCACCGGGGCACTGTCATCTTCAATACAGGAAACAGCCATAAGTGCTGTAAGCACAAGTGTTGGTATAATTCGGTATAGTTTCATATTTGCCTTTTATTTCAGAAACAGGTAATAAATTAAAAACCCTATCTCTGCGCTAAAATATAAAAAAACCGGACATGATATTGCCCGGCTTTCTCTCCATTTGAATATTTAAGAAACAAAACTAATAAATCTTTTTTAGCTGATGTAGGTGTAAAACAGCTGTAAAGCAAAACACCCTACTGTTAAGTATAAAAAAAGCAGGCCTTACAGCCTGCCTACACACAGAAAAACTAAAAATTATAAGATTTCTTTTTCAGACAAAAATTAACTTGGAATAATTACATAACAGGCAACCTTAAAAATACCCTACCATATTTCGGATATTTTTTATGAAAAACTTTATTATCCATTTTAACTTAACAAAAACTTTAATTTAAAGTGAAAATGAATGGCTAAAAGCAAGATTTTTTTATAATTTGCCACCCATAATTCTACCCCGAATGGAAAAGATTTCGCTTACCGGAATTTGCGGAGAAACAGTATTCGCTAATTTTTTCAGGACTCAGGCAAAAAGCCTGCGCAATTATCTTTTCTATAAGTTTGGTAATGAGGAGCAGGCAGAAGACGTAACCCAGGAAGCTTTTATAAAGCTTTGGGAAAATTGTGACAAGGTACCGCTTGATAAGGCTAAATCATTCTTATATACTGTAGCCAACAATACCACGCTGAACCAAATAGCCCACCAGAAGGTTGTGCTGCAATATTCAAAAAATAATACACTATCACACAGTACCAACCAGACACCCGAATTTATACTGGAAGAAGAACAGTTTAAGGTAAAGCTGCAAAATGCTATAGCCAACCTCTCAGAAGCGCAGCGCACCGCATTCCTCCTGCACCGCATAGACGGTAAAAAATACCATGAAATTGCTGATATGCTTAACATAAGCGTTAAGGCAGTAGAAAAGCGTATACACATAGCGCTAGTAGAGCTGCGAAAAGAAATTGAGGGCTTCAGGTAGGGGGTTTTAAGAATTGACTGTTATACAATCAAACACTGAAAGAAAAATGAACGAGGATACTAAATTAGCGAGGTGGCTCAATAATGAGATGGATGAGGCAGAGCTGGCAGCATTTACGTCATCGGCTGAATTTGACACCTATCGAAAAATAAAGGACTACTCGGCACAACTGATTGCTCCGGGAACTGACCTTGACACCCTTTACAGGAAAATAGAAGATAATAAACATAAGCCTAAAGTTGTAAAACCTTTATTCCGTACATGGCTGCCACGTATTGCAGCGGTACTGATAGTAACGCTTGGGCTTACTTGGTTTTTATATACCAACACAACCACTACACAATTAGCCAATACAGGCGAACACACAGAATTTAAACTTCCGGATAATTCAGAAGTTGTGCTTAATGCAGGGTCAAAAGCTGAGTTTAAACCTAATAAATGGGACAGTAACCGTACTATTGAACTTGATGGGGAAGCTTATTTTAAAGTAGCTAAAGGTAAAAAGTTTGATGTGTTTACCACAGTAGGTACTGTAACGGTAATAGGTACACAGTTTAATGTGCGTAATAGGGATAACCGCTTTGAAGTGAACTGTTTTGAAGGAAAAGTAAAAGTAACATATCAGTCAGAAATTGTATATTTGTTACCGGGGCAGGGCATTGCTTTTGAAAATGGAAAGCGTATTGCCATACCTGATGATAATGATATGCGCCAACCCGGATGGCTTACGTTTGAGGCCAGCTTTATAAGCGAAAAACCTGAAAATGTAATCCGGGAAATGGAAAGGCAGTACAATATGACCATTAAGCTTGAGGCTGTTCCCCAAGGCAGTGCCTTTACCGGTACTATCCCTATGAATAACCTTGATGCTGCACTTGAAATTATTACAACGCTATATCATTTAAAATCAGAAAAGAAAGGAAATACAATCATACTTTCGGCTGAATGATAATAAGCATAAGGACTTTTTTTTACTTCATCTTGTTTTTTTTTATCCTTACCACAATATATGGGCAGGGTAAAAAAAGTGTGGAGCTGAAAAAAGTCCTTGAAGATATAGAGAAAGACTTTGATGTTCGCTTCAGTTATATCGAGAATGAGGTAAAAGATGTTTCGCTCCTACCTCCTGACAAAGTACTCCCGCTTAAAGCCAAATTAAAATATATTGAAAACCGTACGGGGCTTACCTATCGAGAATCAGGCAATAACTACATTATACTTTACCACAGCCTTTCCCTGCCTGAAGATATTATATGCGGGTATGTACTTGATGAAAAAAATAACCCGCTTGAAAATGCTTCCATAATTTTCGAGAACGGAAAATTATTATACGCCGGTACTGATGGCTATTTTGAGCTTCCGCGGCCTACAACAGGAATAATAACGATAGAATTTATAGGCTTTGAATCAAAATCCTTCAATCCTAAAAGCTTTGAAGGCGACTGTAAACAGATAGGCCTTAATAGTGAATTTCAGGAACTTGAAGAGGTTGTTGCCGAACGCTACCTTACCACAGGTATATCTAAAAAAGTTGATGGTAGCTTTGTAATAAAACCCAAGAGATTTGGTATACTACCGGGGCTTATTGAGCCCGATGTGCTTTCTGCAATGCAGCAATTGCCCGGCATTAATAGTGTGGATGAAACCGTATCAAACATTAATGTCCGTGGGGGAACGCACGACCAGAACCTTTTCCTGTGGAATGGCATCCGCCTTTTCCAGACCGGCCATTTTTTCGGGCTCATATCTGCGCTCAACCCAAATCTGGCATATGACATCAAGATTGCAAAAAACGGTACTTCTGCCTATTATGGCGAAAGTGTTTCAAGCGCTATAGATATATCCTCAAGGTCTAAAAATATTGAAGAGAATTCTTTCAGCATAGGCACTAACATGATCAATGCTGATTTTTACAGCAGGATAAAGCTATCAGATGAAGCAAACCTGGAAATATCGGCACGGCGATCCTTTACCGATGTTATTGAACTTCCTACTTACAGTAAATACTCTAAGCGTATTTTCCAGAATACAGTAGTTACCGAGCTTAACAATAGTACCGATATTAATTACCGCAGTGATAAAGAGTTTTACTTTTATGATATTACCGGACAATACCACCAGAAAATAGGTGAACAGGATGACCTGTACATAAACTTTATAGGCATAAAGAATAAGCTGGATTTTACCGAAGGTAACTTCACTCCTACCAGCATAAGTAACCTGAACCAGTTAACACTGGGCGGTACTGCTGCATGGCGGAGATCGTGGAATGATACTGATGTGAGCGAGGTAAGCCTGTACACATCCAACTACAGCCTGGATGGAAATAACTTTTCAACCGAATCAGATTCTGAGCTTGAACAAAAAAACCGTATACATGACTTTGGTTTAAGATTATCGCACGAAGCAAAACTGTCTGACAGGGTTAACATATTGGGTGGCTACCAGTTTAACCAGATAAGCATTGAGAACACTGAAATAGTAAATCTGCCCGGCAGGCAAACTACTAAAAATGTACTTCGAAGCCATGCTCTATTTGGTGAAGCAGAATATACCACTGCCGATGAAATTATATTTATCCGGGGTGGGCTAAGGGCTAATTTTATTGAGCAGTTCAGCATGCTTTTGGCCGAACCGAGATTACAGTTTAACTATAAGCTGGCCGATGCATGGAACATGGAAATACTGGGCGAGATGAAAAGCCAGACCGCTTCGCAAATTGTAGAGCTACAGGATGATTTTCTCGGGCTCGAGAACCGGCGATGGGTACTGGCAAATAATAATGACATACCGGTACAAAAGAGTAAGCAACTATCCGGCGGACTTAGCTACAAAGAAAATGGCTGGCTGCTTTCACTGGAACATTTCTTTAAAAAAGTTGAAGGCATTACTACTGAAGGGCAGTCATTCCAAAACCAGCTGGAACCACTATCGGTTACAGGAAGCTATACTGTACAGGGTACAGAAATACTGATACAGAAACAGTTTAACCGCTTTTATGCCTGGCTTACCTATACCTGGAATAACAATAATTATAACTTTTATGATTTTTCGCCGTATAAATTCCCCAGCAATTTTGAAATTGCACACACCATAAACAGTGCTGCAATTTATGAACTGTATAATTTCAAAATAGCCCTTGGAGCCCGGTGGTTCACAGGCCGTCCGTTTACATTGCCTATAACATCACAGGCTATATCCCAAACTACCAATCCTGAAATATTATATGGTGATCCAAATGCCGAAAATATCGACGATTTTTTCCAGGTTAACTTTTCGGTAAACTACGCGTGGAAGATCAGTAAGAAAACAAAATTGCAAATGGGCTTTTCGGTAATGAATCTTTTCAATAAAAAGAATATCATTAACCGCTATTACCGTATAAACAACCAGCTTAATGCCATTGAAAAGGTTGACACCTATGCGGTAGAGCGTACCCCAAATGCTGTGATACGGCTTAATTTTTAAAACTGGAAATAAATAAACGGTTGTGGCCCCGCTGATGCTGCTGCATACACTAACCAGTATACAAGGCCAAGTAAAACGCCTTTAACAACTATAGGGGTAGCATCAAATGCTTTTTTCATCTGTGCTGTAAAACTATCCGGCATAAAGTGCCACACATATCCTATAGCCATAAGCAGGAATACATTTTTGTAGCCCGATACTATAGTTTGCCACTGTTGCAGGTTAAATGTTACCTGCCCTATATTGTTAACTACATCAAGCGCCGTATTGAAGTCTTTTGCACGGAAGAAAAGCCAGCAGAATGCCACAAAATGGAACGTTAATAAAATAGAAACAAACCTCCAGATATAACCACCGGCAGTTTTTCCTTTTGCTTTATCGGTTGGGAAAAATTCCATCCATATTTTATGTACGGCAAGTGCAATACCGTGCAGTGCACCCCAAATAATAAACCTCAGGCTTGCCCCATGCCACAATCCGCCTAAAAGCATAGTGGTAAGCAGGTTTACATTGGTATACATTGTTTTCTCCTTGTCTTTGGCAAGCAAAAATGTAAGTGAAAATATAACAAGCCCTGCAACACTCACAATAAGCGGCACATGGCTTATCGAAGAATAATGAATACCCCATACAATAAGCCCAAAGAAAAATAACGCCGGAAACAGGAAGCCTCCAAACGAACCATGACGATTACCTCCTACTGATATATAAAGGAAATCTTTTAACCAGGTAGAGAGCGAAATATGCCACCTGCGCCAAAATTCGGTTATGGACGCCGACTTATATGGCGTGCGGAAGTTAGTTGGCAATTTAAACCCAAGCAGTAGTGCCACCCCTATCGCCATATCTGAATATCCTGAAAAATCACAATATATCTGTATGGTATAGCCATAGGCAGCCATAAGGTTTTCAAAAGCCGTATAGCTGTTAGGTGAATCAAAAACACGGTCAACAAAATTTATTGAAATATAATCTGATATAACCGTTTTCTTGATCAATCCGCCTATGATGAGGAAAAGGGCATAATTTATATCTTCCTTGGTAACATGCAGTTTTGAATATATCTGCGGCAGGAAATCTTTAGCACGTACAATAGGCCCTGCCACGAGCTGCGGGAAGAATGATACAAAGAAAAGATAATCAATATAGTTTTTAGCCGGGGTTATTTCCTTACGGTAAATTTCAATAATGTAACTTATAGACTGGAAAGTATAGAATGAGATACCCACTGGCAGTATAACATCGTAAAAAGCAAACTTGCCCCCAAACAGGTCATTATAGTTACCTATTACAAAGTTGGTATATTTAAAATAACCAAGAAAAGAAAGGTTGGCTATAACGCTAAACCAGAGGAATATTTTACGCTGTACAGTGCGTTGTTCCCTATACAGGAAGTAACTCAGCGTATAATCTACAACGGATGACAGCAACAATAAAAGGAAGTATATACCACTTGACTTATAATAAAAGAAAAGCGAGAATGCTATTACATATACCAGCCGCAGCCTGAAGGTATTTCGGGTAAGTATATAGATTGCATAAAAAACCAGGAAAAGACCCAGGAAAAGACCCGTATTAAAAAGCAAAGGCTCTTTAGGGTTATAGGTAAACCAATTTTCTACATCCTGCCATGTAATATTCGGCATAATATCTCTTAGCATTTACTTCCTGTTGGTTTTATAAATTTGGTAAGCTTCAAGGAATGCCTGTGTAAACAATGTTCCCTGCTTTTCATATCCTTCTTTTGTATAGTGCACTTTGTCTGATGCCAGCATACCCTGGGCATAATTACGTTTTACGCCATACATGCCTCCTAATATCGAAAACAAATCCCAGGATGCATATTGTTTTTGTGTTTCCTGAATTTGTATCTGTTTAGCATAGCCTGCAGCATAGGTATTAGGATACTTCCTCCTGAATTGCGATGGCGGTGCTGTCATTACCAATATAGCTGCATCAGGGGTTTTAGCGCGTACGTTGTCTATAAATTTGTTCAGCTGCTGTATGTACTCTTCTTCGGTAAGCTTATCGAATGATTCGTTGGTACCTAACGATACAATTACAAGGTCAGGCTGCAGTGCAGGCAACTGCTCAAAAAAC
>JBQGDS010000205.1:0-3003 GCA_052039185.1 Flavobacterium sp. | reverse complement strand
CCTAATGGTGTTATAGACCGTTATATGACCTTTGATGATTATCTTGATGATGAAAAGATAAAAGAGCTAAGGAAAAAAAAGTATGAAGTTAAGTTTGTTTAAAACAACTAACATTAAAAATAAAATCAGCAGTACATGTACTCCTGCTTTTTGTTTTATACGGTACGGTTTACAATCGCCTCCAGTGATTGAGCCAGTATTGCCACAGCAGTTTCCATTTCGTTTTTTTCAAGATGCCCGAACCCCAATCTTGTGGCTGTAAGATTACGTGTTTGGTATAAAATATTTTTAGGAAGGAATAATCCGTTAGCGGCACATTCATTTTGTAACTTAATAAGGTTAAAGGTATCCAGCCATTCTACCCATATGGCCAGTCCCCGTGGCGGAACAGTAAAGCGTATTCTGCCTCTCAGCTCCTTGTCAAGCAATTCTGCAAAATCATCTCTTCGTAGTTTATAGGCTTTCTTGTTCTTTTTAGCCAGGCGGTGTACTTCGCCTTCTTTTATCCATTCTGTAAGCACCTGTTCTTTTATCACATCTGTTGTGGGTTCCATTATATTTTGGTGCTTTTCAAGCTCTTTGATAAACTCTTCAGGCCCGGTAATAAACCCGTAGCCAAATCCTGATGGCAATGACTTGCCGAATGAACCTACATAAACTACTCTTTGGTTCACATCAAAAGATGCCAGTGGCAGTATTGGGTTATTATCATAATGAAAATCAAAATCATAATCATCTTCTAAAATTACAAACCCGTATTTGGCAGCTAAATCAAGCACTTCTATTCTTCGTTTTGCACTTAAAGGAACGGTAGTTGGATAGTGGTAGTTTGATGTAAGATACAATACTTTTATTTTATGTTGCTCACATATTTTTTTTAGCTGTACTGTATTTATCCCCTCTCTGTCAGTTGCTACAGGTATAATGTGTGCACCACTATCTGAAAGCGTCATGTTCGACATAAAATATCCGGGAGTTGCTACAGCTACCTTATCGCCTTGGGTGATAAGCAGCTTTGAAGCAAGATACAGGCTTATCTCGTGGCTGCCCGTAGTAAGCAGGTTTGCCGTACCTATACGCAGCCCGCGGGTAAGATTAAGATAATTGGAGAAATGTGTTTTAAAGTCGGCGCGTGATTGTGTGCGTATTTGTTCCCATGTTTTTAATTTCTTTTTCTGCTTCAGCTTCGCAACATACAGTCTTGCAAGTACATCGGTTTGTACCAACCTGGCATCGGGAAGGCCGTCATTAAACTGGTAAGGAAGTGCGCTGTATTCAATAGGATTTTCAAGGATTGTTGAGTTTTTAAAGCTGAATCCGGGATTTGTAACAGGCTTTTTTTTGTTTTGAATATCTGTAGTAGCTTTTTCTTTTTGCGATGATAAAATAAAAGTGCCCTTATTAGGTATTATTTTTATCCATCCCTGTGCTTCCAAATCCTGAAATGCCTTTATAAGCGTATTACGGTTTACTGATAAAACCCTGCACAATATACGCGTCCCCGGTAGTTTTGTGCCTTCCGGTAGTAAGCCTGTTTGTATAGCTTTTATAAACTCAAATACTATCTGTAAATATATTGCGGTTGCTTCATCAGGCCTTAGCTGAATGAAGCTTTTAAAAGGAATTTGAACCGGACTATCCATTTTTATTAAACTGGTATACTTTGATGGTACGGCAAGATACTACATTTGCCAAAAATCTGAATAAAGAATGAAAAAACTTTACGTATTCCCACTACTTATATTAAGTATCAGTGCCTATGCCCAAGAGGTTAAAACGGATTCAGTACTGGGTATAAAAGAGCTTGAAATTACCGAAAACCGTTTTAGTACTCCTGTTTCGAAAATCAACAGAAACATATATGTGATTGATAGTGAAACCATAAAAAAACTGCCCGGGCGCAGCCTGCAGGAAGTATTGCAATATGCCAACGGTGTTGACCTGAGGCAAAGAGGCCCCTTTGGCAGCCAGGCGGATATAAGCATTGACGGAGGCAGTTTTGAGCAGACGGTGGTACTGGTAAACGGCGTAAAGATCATCGATTCGCAAACGGCACATAATATGCTTAACCTGCCCATACCTGTTGAAGCTATAGAACGAATTGAAGTTGTAAGGGGCCCGGCAGCAAGGGTATACGGAATAAACAGCCTGACCGGGGCTATTAATATCATAACCAAAAAACCTGTAAAATCAGGCGTAATGGTAAATGCATATGCTGGCTCAAATTTTGAAAAAGACAGTGAAGATACGGGTGATACTTTTTATGGAACAGGTATACAGGCCGGGGGAGTAATAAGTAAGGAAAAACACCAGCATTCTCTTTTTGCTTCGCATGATAAAAGTAATGGTTACAGGTATAATACCGGATTCGAGAATAATAAATTATTTTACCAGGGCAGTGTGCAGGCAGATAGCCTTAACCATATTTTAGGTTCATTCGGGTATATAAAGAATGGTTTCGGCGCTAATGGATTTTATGCTGCCCCGGGCGACAGGAATTCTACGGAAATTGTACAGACAACTTTAGCATCATTACAGTCAAAACATTATATAGGCGACAAGTGGATGCTTATGCCCAGGATTAGTTACAGGTATAATTTTGACGACTACCGCTATTTTGGCAATGGCAACTTAAATGCCGGAAGGAGCAGGCACTATACAAACTCAGTAGCAGCAGAAATAAATACTACTTATAAGATGGGTAAGGGAGAAATAGGCTTTGGCGCTGAAGTACGTAATGAAGACATAAGCTCAACCAGCATAGGCAATCATAAACGTGATAATGTTGGTATATATGCCGAATACAGGACATACCTGCTGGAAAAACTGAATGTAAATTTTGGAACCTATTTAAATTATAATTCTGATTATAACTGGCAGGTATACCCGTGACTAGATGTAAGCTATGCTGTTACCGATGGTTTCAGGATTATTGGTAATGTAGGAACGAGCCAGCGTATACCTTCTTTTACTGATTTATATCTTGATCAGCGTCCGGGGAAT
>JBQGDS010000204.1:0-4546 GCA_052039185.1 Flavobacterium sp. | reverse complement strand
GATACCTGGATATAGTCATATATAGTACCCAGATAAACATCAGACAATGGCTGCTTGTACTTAAATTTCAGCTGGATGTTTTCAGCTCCTGCCGGTATGGTTATTGAACGATAAAAGTGCACCGTCCGGCTTGCTGATCCGGCCGATACAGTAGTGGCGTTATCGCCAATAAATGCGGCTCCTGTTCCGCTGTAGCCGCTCATACCTGTACCTACATGCCAAATACGGGCGGTCTGCCCGCTGGGGTTTACTACTGTCCAGCCGTTGGCTGCAAATGTGGTTCCGTTCTCAAATCCCCCATCTCCGTTAGGATCAATTAGCGTGACCTGGCCTAAGCCCGCGACCCCGGTAAACATGAGGAAACTGAGAAACGCTTTTTTTAATGTAATGTTTCTCATTATCAAATAGGTTTAATTTAGTTAGCCCAATATATTAAATATTATCCGATATTTAACAATATATTTAGAAATAAATCAAAAAAAACCTCAAAAAAAGCACTCATTAAATGCGTCTATTTTTTAAATATCCTTAATAAAATTATAGTATCATTTATAATTTATTATTTAAGCGATTATATATTATTGTAATTTCGGCATATCAATAATAACGCACAACATGGCTATACTTGTACGTCAGGCATCATCACATGATCTTATTTCAATATTAAATATTGTAAATTATAACATACTCAATACTACAGCTGTTTATGATTATAGTATAAAATCAACTGACGATATACAACAATGGTTTGATGAAAAACAAAGTGCAGGATGGCCTGTACTTGTTGCTGAGCATGATGACATAATTGTAGGTTATGCCACTTATGGAACTTTTCGATTCAAGGAAGGTTTTAAAAATACCATTGAGCATTCGGTATACGTTAGTCACGAACATCAAGGCAGGGGAATTGGTAATATGCTTTTAAAATCGCTAATTCTCCTGGCAAAGAAGGAAGGCTACCACACCATGATAGGTTGTATTGATGCGGAAAATACTGGCAGTATTGCTTTTCATAAAAAACACGGATTTACCGAAGCGGGATTGCTTAAGGAAAGCGCCTTTAAATTTAATAAATGGCTTGACCTGTTGTTTATGCAGTTATTATTGAAATAAAACTTACTTGTTTTCCAGCCTTTTCAATATATCATTCATCATTTCAACCTGTACCTGCTGTATTTCAATAAGGTTTTGTTCCTGGTGCAGTATAAGGTGATCAAGCTTTTCATGCAGCATGCGTATCTCCAATTCCGATTTCAGGTTTACCATGTAGTCGTTCTTAGCACGTTCGCGGTCTTTTTCCTCCTGGCGGTTCTGGCTCATCATAATAACCGGGGCCTGCAGGGCAGCAACACAAGACAATATTAAGTTCAGTAATATAAACGGATAGGGATCAAAGCCTTTATTAGAAAGTATAAAAACGTTACAGCCTATCCATGCCAATAAAAAAACTACAAATGAGATTATAAACGTCCAGCTGCCGCCAAAGGTGGCAACCTTATCTGCTACGCGCTGCCCAAAAGTACTTGTTGCAGAATCATTATCATCTTCAGGATTATCGGCAATTAGCGTTTTATCCTTCATAGAAGTGATTACGCGGTCTTCCAACTTGGTAAGCTCACCAACCTCTTTTTCTAAAAAATCAGATATATAGCGCTCCCTATACCTGTTCAGTTCAGACATGGCAAGGTGGCACGACTCATTAAACTGCGGGCTATCCAGTTTTATAAGGTCTATAATTGGTTTTCGCACCAGGTTGGCCGGTACTCTTTCGTGCGCCGGAAACTCCTGCCCCGATACATCGCTAATAAATTTTTTATTTGTCATCTTTTAAAACCAGTCTTTCTTTTTAAAATAAGCAACCATAACCAAAATAAGCATTGCCATTACCCCTAAAACTATATAATAACCGTTTTGGGTACGCAGTTCTGGCATGTTATCAAAGTTCATTCCGTATACACCTACTATAAAAGTGAGCGGCATAAAAATTACCGAAACTATAGTCAGCGTTTTCATAATCTGGTTCATGCGCTGGCTTTGCGCTGAAAAATGAAAATTAGAAGCGCTGTCCAGCGCCACAAGGTCATATTCTACCTGATCCAGCAGTTCAAGGCATTTTTGGTGCAGGCGTTCAAAATAGGTATGCGTTCCTTTGCGTATGTTGGCATAATCTTCATCTTCCTTAAGGCTTTTCAGGTTATATAAAGCCTCACGCAACGGGTTTATAGACCGCTTCAGGTAGTTCAGGTTATCCCTGTTCTTTTCTATCAGTTCAATAAAATTGCTTTTGTAATTAAACTTGCCCTCGCTGCTTATTACGTCTATTTTATCCTCATAATTTTCTATGGTAACAAAAAAGTTCTCCATAATGGCATCAAGCATAAGGTACAACAGGTAATCGTTCTTTTTCTTCCGTACTATTCCCGTGCCGGTACGAATCCGTTCCCTGATATGGCTGAAGTAATCATTACGCTTTTCCTGGAACGATACTATCATGTTATCTTTCAACAGGAAGCTTACCTGCTCGGTTACTACCGTCCCATTTTCTTCTTCGGGAAGCACTGATTTTATGCTGAAGAACAATACTTCGCCCAGCTCTTCTATGCGCGTTCGGCGCGAAGTATTTAGTATATCGCCAATTATAAATGGTTCTACCTGTAACAACTCCCCTATCTGCTGAATGAGCGCTGCATCATGAAGCCCATGTACATTAAGCCATTTTACATCGTTTACCTGTTGCTCATCATAACACTCCTTAAACACACGCTCCAGCGATACTTTTTTATATTCTTCATAGCCATTTTCATCATATACAAAAAGCTGCATCTCAACAGGCTCACTCCTGTGCCTGCCGGTATACTCGTAATTATGGGGCTGTACTTTGCGTACTTTGCGGTATTGTATCCTCTTCACTGCCGGAATTTGTTTATATAAATATAGGAGTTTTTTAAAAACCGCTCTATTTTTACAAAAACTTTACAACATGAAAATCCTTATCACCAATATTGCAGAACTACTGCAGGTTCGTGAAAATAATATCAGCAAGGTATCAGGCAAAGAAATGGCTGAACTGCCTTTGCTTAAAAATGCCTGGTTGCTTACCGAAGATAACCGTATTGCAGACTTTGGCACTATGGAAACCTGTCCTCAAATTCAGGATGCACAAATTATCGACGCTACCAGCCGTGCCGTACTACCTGCATGGTGCGACAGCCACACCCACATAGTGTATGCCGGAAGCCGCGTTCAGGAGTTTGTAGACCGTATAAATGGCCTTAGCTATGAGGAAATTGCCAATCGTGGCGGTGGAATATTAAATTCGGCAGCATTGCTTAACGAGACTGACGAAGATGACCTGTACCTTCAGTCATGCAAAAGGATTGAAGAGGTAATGCAGCAGGGCACAGGCGCTGTTGAAATTAAATCAGGCTATGGGCTTACTACAGATGGTGAGCTGAAAATGCTGCGCGTTATAAAACGGCTGAAACAAAACTACCCTGTTTCCATAAAGGCTACATTCCTGGGGGCGCATGCTTTTCCTAAAGAATACAAGGAAAATCATAGTGGCTATATCGACCTTATCATTAATGAAATGCTGCCTCAGATAGCTAAAGAAAATCTTGCCGATTATATTGATGCGTTCCTGGAAACAGGCTATTTTTCTGTAGCAGAAACCGAACGCATAATGCTTGCGGGGCAGCAATACGGACTGCCTGCCAAAATACACGTAAACCAGTTTACGGCTATAAACGGAATTGAAGCCTGCGTAAAACACAACGCCCTGAGCGTAGACCATCTTGAAATTGTGACTGACGAAGATATTGAAGCCCTGAAAGGAACTGATACGATGCCTGTTGCACTACCTACGTGTTCATTCTTTATCAGTATACCCTACACTCCCGCACGTAAAATGCTGGAAGCCGGGTTACCGTTAGCACTGGCTACAGATTTTAATCCCGGTACAACACCATCGGGCAATATGAATTTAGTAGTGGCTACCGCCTGTATAAAGATGAAAATGACACCGGAAGAAGCAATTAATGCTGCTACGATAAATGGCGCCTATGCTATGGGTTTAAGCAATACACACGGAAGCATAACCAAAGGGAAACGTGCTAACATAATTATATCAAAACCTGTTACCTCCTATTATCAGCTGCCTTATGCGTTTGGCACTAACCTGATAGAAACTGTAATAATTGAAGGTAAAGTTATATAAGCAAAAAAGGAGCCTGAATACAGGCTCCTTTTTAATTTCTCTTTAGTTCGTATTACCTCAACGAGAAGCTTGAGTTTGCCACAAGCTGGTCTTTATCAAACACATTTACAAAGTAAGTGCCTTTTGCAAAATCCTTACCTGGAAGCATTTCCGATATTTCCATAGTTTTGTTCTGGTAAGTAGCTTTTGTTATAAAGCTGTAAGTAAGGGTGTAGTCACCAAATACTTCAGTCTTTTTCTCACCAAGCACATTGTTCTTGCTGTCTATAATCTGTACATAGTACTGCCTGTCGCCTGATTTTGCCACTTCATTGGCAGCTATTGTAAAGC
>JBQGDS010000203.1:0-1944 GCA_052039185.1 Flavobacterium sp. | reverse complement strand
CATCATTTTTTACAGCAAGATATAGAAAACTTAACGCTATACTTAAAAGTGTAACAGCTGTAAAAATGATGATTTTGGCGTTTTTTAATTTATATGCAGCTAATTGAAAAACTTCTATAATAACTAAAACTACTACTACGTAAAAAATTTGCTTTAGATTGGTACTATTAATCCCATCGATATGAAAGTTTTCAATGCCATTAAATAGTACATCAACAGGACTATATTCTATATCATACGTATAATACTTGCTTCGACTGACTTCAATAAACATTTTTACTTTTATAAAAGGAAAAGCAAGGTTTAAAAAAGCTATTAAAGCCATGTTAGACATTAGCTTATCATATAATTTTATACTTATCATTTAACCAAAAATAGTGCATTACTAAATAAAAGATTGCCATTCTCCCAAAAACCACGGAACAATGGGTTATCAACCATGTAAATTACCTGCCCCTGCCCTTTTTCCTCAACAGCAAATGTCACCGTGTTTTCAAGTTTCTTTTTAAGGCTCTGGCCTATAAAGCCAAAATTCTTATAACCTTTGGGTACATAAGCTACGTTCCAAACATCTTTTAAAAGCTGGTAGCGACTGTCGCTTGTTTTTAAACTGAAATATTTATCTCCAAGTCCATAGCTCAGCGGATGGCTCTTATCAAGTACATTCTCAACAATAGCACCGGGTACAGCACCACTCATAGCTCGCCTTTCCGCCCCTTCGTAATTTAGGAAACGGGCTTTTAGCGCCTCATCTCCCTGCTGCTGAAGCTCCATCTGCTTATCACTATCAGAGGCAAATTTGGTAAGGCTGTATCCTGCCCTGTCTTCAAACAGGTTAAGTGCACTGCCTATAGCTATGGCTTTCCCGCCACGGCTTATAAAATCATCAATGCTTTTTTTATGCCCTTCATCTAAAGAATACCATCCTTCAGGAAGTATAATCGTGTTGTATTCTGACAGCTCTACCCTCCTCAGGTTTTGTATATCAACAATACTTACAGGATAATCTACAACCTGGTCCATATAAAACCATGCCTGTCCAAAATCGGTAGCGCTTACTCCACTGCCTGCCAATAACAATACCTTTGGTGCGGTAAGTAACGGATAAAACTCTCCTCCAAGGTCGGCTCCACTTACCGAATATCCGCTTTCAATAACCTCATAATCACACTTTTCCATGAGCATAATATCCATTGCTGTTTCAAAATCAGGCAACTGCGGGTTATCGCCCTTAAGAATTACCAAATCGCCAGGGTTTATTCGAATGCCTGTAAACAAAGATGCTTTTCTTGCCGAACGCACCTGAATATTATTTTTATGAAGTTGAGCCAGTACGTACGCTGACATTCTTCCATTCCAGGGCACGTAGTAGGCGTAAGCGCGTTGATATTCCAGTTTGCCTTTAAGGGTTACCTGTTTCTTTAGCTTAACGTCAATATCTTTTTTTACGGCATAACTTTCTATACCATAAGCGTGTGGCAGTGCCCAGGCAGTAATATCATACGACAGGCTGTCAGTAAGCCTTTGTGAAGGCTCGAATAATACCTGTGTCAGTACAGCTTTTGGCTGCCTGGCCTTTATGATCATATCGTTAGGCTCAATTGTAAAATCTTTTTCAGTATCACTCTGGTAATGATAGCCTGACAGTTTTTTGCTTTCATCAGCATATGCAAACTGTATGCGGTTACGCTCCAGGAGTTTTGCCAGCTCTTCGCTTTTACCGCTATTCTTTACAATATAGGTTTTGTATTTACCTTTAGGATTTTCCCTGCTGTCCTTAAAATAATCCCTGAAGTTTTTTACCAGTTTTTCTTTTTGCCAGGAAGCGGTTTCTACAGCAGTAAGCACTGCCGTTGTATGATGGTTTATCCTGTCCTGTAGTGTAAGTATGTTACCGTTTTTCATGCGTACTGCACGCCCTGCACCAATACCGCCCTGCTCATA
>JBQGDS010000202.1:0-3922 GCA_052039185.1 Flavobacterium sp. | reverse complement strand
TCTAATGTGTTTGACATTTCCATAGTTAGACTTTCTAAATTTTGAAGATAAGAAAAATCATGGTGAACCGCATGGCTATCAGTTATAGTCAACTTACGCAGGTTCGTGAAAGCTTCCAGTCCCTGCATATCCGGGTAGCCTCCACTATCTAATTCCCAAATAGCTAAAGCCTCTGAAACCTGAATTTCACCATCATTGTTTGCATCAATAGCAATATTGTTACCATATTGGTCTTTACCTACATTTAATAACAAATCAGACTTCAAATATTGACTTACGTTAACAATCTGTGCGTTAGCTAAACAGCTGATAAAAAGTAAAAATAAGGAGTAATTTGTTCTTCATAATATTTTGTTAAAAGGACTACAAAGCTAATAAATCCTGTTATTATACAATAGTAAGAAACAGCAAAATAAAAAGCCCGGCATACTGCCGGGCTAAAGCTGAATTTAAAACTTCATTATTTTTTTTCAGGCGGGAACTGTGCCAGTATTTTAGTAACAAATTCGTTAATTCGTTGTTGCTTCTGGTTACGGTCTGTGGTTAATACTCCTGTCCCTACACCCTGCCATACCAGCTCTTTTTTGCCGGCATCTATCAGGTCAATATATAATGTACCCTCAGTAGTAGTGCTTACAGATGTATAGTTGCCGCCCCATCCGGGACCCCAACCCCAGCCCCAGCCGTATCCCCAGCCCCAACCGGAGTTAAACTGGTTAACATCAACCTCCTTGCGTGATTTGGTAAAAATGTTTACAAGCAGGTCTGGCCTGTCGCTTTTTGTATAGCCTTTCCTTGAAAATTCCTCCTCGATAGCGCGCATAATACGTTTTTTGTCAAGGTCGCTTATATCAGCCTTATCCATGCCTTCCTTAAAAAAGCCGTAGGTTTTGTATGCGCTGAAATTTGCATTGTCATCATAATCTGACGCTACCCTTACAGAACTGCACGAGGCTATTACAGCCGTAAATAAAACTAGCGATAACAGTTTGATTGTTTTCATAATACTTAAGTTAATTGTTCATAGCAGATTTTTGCAATCAGGCATTGGCAATTAACTTTTAGAAGATTTAAAAACGAAGTAAAGCATCATCTACCTTGTTAGGCAGTGTAACTTTTAGCAGTGGCTGGCTTTCCATGGCACGTTTAATGGCAAAAATAGCCTCATCGTTCCTGGCCCAGCTCCTGCGTGCGATACCATTGTTTACATCCCAGAAAAGCATTGACTGCAAGCGCCTTGACGCATCTTCAGAACCATCAAGAACCATACCAAATCCGCCATTTATAACCTCTCCCCAGCCTACGCCGCCGCCGTTGTGAATGCTCACCCAAGTTGCCCCGCGGAAGCTGTCGCCAATTACATTATGTATGGCCATATCAGCCGTGAAACGCGAGCCATCATAAATATTAGATGTTTCGCGGTATGGCGAATCAGTACCCGATACATCATGGTGGTCACGCCCTAATATTACATAGCCTATTTCGCCATTGGCAATAGCTTTATTAAAAGCTTCCGCTATTTTAATACGGCCTTCGGCATCAGCATAAAGTATGCGTGCCTGAGAGCCTACAACCAGCTTATTTTCCTGCGCCCCTTTTATCCAGCGTATGTTATCTTCCATCTGTTGCTTAATTTCTGATGGTGCGGTCTTAGCCATCTCCTCCAGCACAGTACATGCAATAGCATCTGTTTTGGCCAGGTCTTCCGGGTTGCCGGTAGCGCATACCCAACGGAACGGCCCAAAACCATAATCAAAACACATTGGCCCCATAATATCCTGCACGTAACTAGGGTATTTAAAGTCAATGCCATTTGGCGCCATGATATCAGCACCCGCACGTGATGCTTCCAACAGGAATGCGTTACCGTAATCAAAGAAATAAGTTCCCTTTGCAGTATGCTTATTTATTGCGGCAGCCTGCCTTCGTAGTGATTCCTGTACTTTTTCCTTAAATGCTTCAGGGTTTTCGGCCATCATCCTGTTAGCTTCCTCAAGCGAAAGTCCCGCAGGATAATAACCTCCGGCCCAAGGGTTATGCAGCGACGTTTGGTCACTACCCAAGTCTATATAAATATTTTCTGTATCAAATTTTTCCCATACATCAACCACATTACCCTGATAGGCTATTGAAACCACTTCCTGGTGAAGTTTAGCTTTCTGTACTCGCTGTACCAGTTCATCAGCATCGGTTATTACTTCATCAACCCAGCCCTGGCTATGGCGTGTTTGTACTGCTTTAGGATTAACTTCGGCACACACCGTGATACAGCCCGCTATGTTACCTGCTTTTGGCTGTGCGCCACTCATACCACCAAGTCCCGATGTTACAAATACCTTTCCAGCAAGGCCTTCACCAGCTTTAGAGATTTTCCTGCCGCCATTAAGTACCGTAATTGTAGTACCGTGAACAATGCCCTGAGGGCCAATGTACATATAACTGCCTGCAGTCATCTGCCCGTATTGCGTTACACCAAGTGCATTGAATTTTTCCCAGTCGTCTGGTTTGGAATAGTTGGGAATCATCATTCCATTGGTTACCACTACCCTCGGCGCATCTTTATGCGAAGGGAACAATCCCATAGGGTGCCCGCTATACATAACCAGCGTTTGCTCATCGGTCATTTCGCTCAGGTACTTCATGGTTAGCCTGTACTGTGCCCAGTTACCAAATACTGCGCCGTTACCACCGTACGTTATAAGCTCATGCGGGTGCTGCGCTACGGCATAATCAAGGTTATTCTGTATCATCAGCATAATAGCCTTAGCCTGTTCGCTTTTACCGGGATATTCGCTTATGGGGCGGGCATACATTTTATAATCCGGGCGAAGGCGGTACATATATATTCTGCCATATTGTTCCAGCTCACTGGCAAATTCCTTAGCCAGTTCGGCATGATGCTCCGGCTCAAAATAACGGAGTGCATTACGCAATGCCAGTTTTTTCTCTTCGGCAGTTAGTATTTCCTTCCGCTTAGGGGCATGGTTTATTGCCTGTTCATACGGTTTCGGCTGTGGTAAAGTTGCAGGTATACCTTCCTGTATCTGTTCGTGAAATGTCATATATTTTAGTGTTCGGTGTTCAGTGTCCAGTATTCAGCCGGCGTACTGCCAACTGTGTAGTGATCACTGATTACTTTTTGAATGTTCCTGTTTTTTTATCATACCCATACGGGCAGTGGCGGCAGCCGCTTTTACAGCAATAGCCCCGCTTTAAATGAAATTTTTCGGTAAATACCTTGTAGCCTTCCGGCGTAAGGTAGTAATCTTCACCTTCTGTTAATTTATTTTCAGAATTATTACTGTACATACAGGCAAATTTAGCAACTTTACATGTAATGAAAATAATTGCCGCCAAATATTTAATTCCTAAAGGTTTTTCAGGGATAACACTTTATCCATTTATCATAGTTAATGATAAAAGGGCAATGCAAAACAAAACACTGCTTAATCATGAAAAGATACACCTGCGCCAACAGGCAGAAATGCTTGTGCTGCCATTTTACATCTGGTATAGTATTGAGTATTTAATGCGCCTTGCCCAATACCGCAACGGGCGAACAGCCTATCGCAACATAAGTTTTGAACGCGAGGCTTACCACAATGAAAGCGACAACACATTTTTGTATAACCGGCCATTTTGGAATTTCCTAAAATTCATATTGGAATAATACTGAATAAACAATTAAAGTTATGGTATTTCAAAAAAATATAAATTTGTTACAACTAATAACTATTATGGGTGGTATTATCTGCCAGTGGTATTTTAAATAACATTTATACTTAAGCCCTTTAGTTAGGTCTTCAGTCTCTTTTTCTGTGATAAAAAACCTTTCGTATAAAATTTTTACCTCTGTCAGTATGCTTCCGGTTTCCTGGGAGCAGCTTTCGGCAGGCAACATATTTCTTTCCCCTCAGTACCT
>JBQGDS010000201.1:0-8673 GCA_052039185.1 Flavobacterium sp. | reverse complement strand
CCCCCTCAATACTATACTCTTTTTCAAAATTGCGTAATGCCATTTTGCTGATAGCACAGCGTGTACTGTGCTTAAAAATAAGTACAGGGGTTTTGGCTGATTCCTGGATTATATCATCTAACTGTTTAATATCTGTTAATTCTTTCCAGTCAACATTGCCTGATGAAGTATCTTTACTATCCTGTTCGCCAAAAAGTTTATTGAAAAAGCCCATAATTGTCATATTTAAAGACATTTTGTCTTGAACGCAATGCATAAACATCCACGTTTCAAGACATTTTGTCTGATTAAGTACTAAGGAACATAAATTGAAATAGTCTTTCCAAATTTAAAGAAATTAAGATTATGAACTTTGCCAATTTTACCATAAAATCACAGGAAGCGATACAAAGGGCGCAGCAAATTGCCCAAAGCTTCGGCCATCAGCAGATAGAAAACGAACATATTGTGAAAGCTATTCTGGAGGTTGATGAAAATGTAACGCCTTTTATCCTGAAAAAACTGAATGTAAATGTAAGCCTGCTGCAACAGATACTCGACAGTACATTACAAAGCTTCCCGAAAGTTTCGGGTGGCGAAATGGGTATTTCGCGCGAGGCTTCAACAGCGCTTAACGAGGCATCAAACATTGCCCGTAAAATGAATGACGAATTTGTATCGATAGAACATTTGCTTCTGGCGATCTTCGGTACAAAAAGTAAAGTTGCCCAGATACTGAAAGATCAGGGCGTAACCGAAAAAGCATTAAGGGCAGCTATTGATGAACTCCGAAAGGGCGAAAGGGTTACCTCAGCCAGCGCCGAGGAAACGTACAATTCTCTGAATAAATATGCTAAAAACCTGAACCAGCTGGCTAATGACGGCAAGCTGGACCCTGTTATAGGCCGTGACGAGGAAATTCGCCGCGTATTGCAAATCCTTTCACGGCGCACCAAGAACAACCCTATGCTTGTAGGTGAGCCCGGTGTGGGTAAAACCGCAATTGCCGAAGGGCTGGCACATCGTATCATCCAGGGCGATGTACCCGAAAACCTAAAAGATAAAGTGGTATACTCGCTCGACATGGGTGCACTTATTGCAGGGGCTAAATACAAAGGCGAATTTGAGGAAAGGCTGAAATCAGTTGTGAAGGAAGTAACATCAGCCGAAGGCGATATTGTATTGTTTATTGACGAGATACATACGCTGGTGGGTGCCGGTGGCGGTGAGGGCGCTATGGATGCGGCCAACATACTGAAGCCTGCATTGGCGCGTGGCGAACTGCGTGCAATAGGTGCTACAACGCTTGACGAATACCAGAAATATTTTGAGAAAGACAAAGCGCTTGAAAGGCGTTTCCAGAAAGTATTGGTTGATGAGCCGGATACCGAAAGTGCCATATCTATACTCCGTGGTATCAAGGAAAAGTACGAAACCCACCACCAGGTGCGTATTAAGGATGATGCCATTATTGCAGCAGTAGAACTTTCGCAACGCTATATTACCAACCGTTTCCTGCCTGATAAAGCCATTGACCTTATGGATGAAGCAGCAAGTAAGCTGCGTATGGAAATAAACTCCAAACCCGAAGAGCTTGATGTGCTGGACCGCAAGATCATGCAGCTTGAAATTGAGATTGAAGCGATAAAACGTGAGAACGATGAAACCAAGCTGAAATCGCTTGGTTTGGAACTGGCTAATCTTAAAGAAGAACGTAATGAGATTTACGCCCGCTGGAAAAGCGAAAAGGATGTTGTGGATAATATCCAGGCTATAAAAACGGATATTGAGAATTACAAGCTGGAAGCCGAACGTGCCGAGCGCGAAGGCAACTATGGCAAAGTAGCTGAGTTGCGCTATGGTAAAATAAAGGAGGCTGAAGAAAAGCTGAACAGCATGGAGCAGCAATTGCAGGAAAGCCAGAAAGGGCAAAGCCTGATTAAGGAGGAAGTAACCCATGAAGATATTGCAGAGGTTGTTGCTAAATGGACAGGCATACCTGTAACTAAAATGCTGCAAAGCGAACGCGAAAAACTGCTTCGCCTTGAAGATGAGCTGCACAAGCGAGTAGTTGGCCAGGAAGAAGCCATACAGGCAGTAAGCGATGCTGTACGCCGTAGCCGTGCAGGGTTGCAGGACCAGAAGAAACCTATCGGGTCATTCCTGTTCCTGGGTACAACCGGTGTGGGTAAGACTGAACTTGCCAAAGCGCTTGCCTCCTACCTGTTTGACGATGAGAATGCCATGACACGTATAGACATGAGCGAGTACCAGGAACGCCACAGCGTAAGCCGCCTTGTAGGTGCGCCTCCGGGATATGTGGGCTATGATGAAGGCGGACAGCTTACCGAGGCTGTAAGGAGAAAACCGTATAGTGTGGTGCTGCTTGATGAGATTGAAAAAGCCCACCCTGATACTTTCAATATACTGCTTCAGGTACTTGATGAAGGCCGCCTTACCGATAACAAAGGCCGCCTGGCTGATTTTAAGAATACCATAATAATCATGACCAGCAATATGGGTAGCAGTATTATACAGGAAAAGTTTGAAAACTTTAAAGGCGATATTGATACTGCTATTGAAGCCGCAAAAACTGAAGTGCTTGGGTTGTTGAAACAAACGGTAAGGCCGGAATTCATTAACCGTATTGATGACATTGTGATGTTTACCCCGCTTAGCGCTGATAACATTCGTGAAATTGTAGGCCTGCAGATGAAATCCATCTCTAAAATGCTGGCACAGCAAAATATTACGCTTGATGCTACGCCTGAGGCAATTGACTACCTTTCTAAAAAAGGTTATGATGCTGATTTTGGTGCACGCCCTGTAAAACGCGTAATACAAAAAGAAGTGATGAACGAGCTGAGCAAGCAGATACTTTCGGGCACAGTTACAACCGACAGTATTATACTATTGGACAGTTTTGATGGCCACCTGGTTTTCAGGAACCAGACAGATCTCTCAGTTAAATAAATATAAAGCAAATTAAAAACAGAAACGAGGCTACTCATTATGAGATAGCCTCGTTTCATTTTAAAGCGACAAGTGTAGTAGTTAACGTGCGCTTTTATATTGGTAGTATTGGCGTATGGTCATTACGCCCTTATTATTGTTTTTGCGCTTTTGTGTTATTAGGTAAACTACCCCGATTATTGCCACACAAGAGAGTACAGCTATAAAAAGCGTATTGATAAGATAATTGCTGAAAGTTATATTATCAAAACTGAAATCATATATAAAAAGGTATCCCGTTACCAGCAAAACGAACAGGAAAAGAAAAAAGTATAATAGTTTCATATTCAGTTGCATTAGGGTTATACAAATCATTTTAACCGTATGCTAAGTTCAGTATATTATCCTATTCAAAAAAGCACTTTATGACTGTATAACTTTTAGTTAAGATATAATTTGTAGGGCATATATTTCAACATCATTTCTCACTCTCTGTATTTCTACATTTTTTTCAATTTACATTGCTACTGCTTTGCTGTTAATAAAAACCAAGAAAATGTATCACAGATTTTAACGATGTTAAACTTTTATAAAACTGTAAGCCAACTACAGGTTTATAGCAGAAATTTGTAAAAGATAATCTTACTAAAAACTACTGTTATGAACTTAAAAAGAGTTTTCGGCACGATACTTACTGTTTTAGGTATAATAAGCCTTATATATGCTGCCTACATATTTGCAGGTAATTCCCTTGGCGAACAAAGTATTAAAAATGCAAGTATATATGCTGTGCTTGGGCTTATATTTTTTATATCGGGCATTGGCCTCGTTAAAAGAACAAAGGATGAATCGTAATTTTTTCTCTCCCTCAAAAATCAACAATTATTTCGCCCTGCTCATTATCCTGCTTTTGGGCACAGGCTGTGCATCAGTAAAAAGTAAAGACAATTACTCAATTTTTAAAGATGCCGATAAACAGCAGGAATATATTGCAGCATACAATACTACACTTACACTTTGGCCTGTACCCTACAAAGAAATGGATATCCCTACTACTTATGGTACGGCACATGTAATTGTATCTGGCCCTGAAAATGGAGAGCCATTGGTACTTTTCCACGGATTAGATGCCAGTTCCACAATGTGGTATCCTAATGTTGCCAGCTACACAAAAAAGTACAGGGTATATGCAGTAGATTATATATTGGGTTCGGGCAAATCGGTACTGAAAGGTGACAGGCCTGATATGAAAGAAATGAACCAGTGGTACAATGAAGTTTTTAATGCCCTTAAACTAAAAGAATTTAACCTGGCCGGTATTTCAATTGGCGGGTGGCTTGCTACCAGCTATACGCTGAACAACCAGGACAGGGTTAAAAAACTGGTACTTATGAGCCCTGTGCAAACGTTTGGTAATATGAAATTCAACTGGAAAACCAGGCGAACGGTAAATTTTAAATTTTTTCCTACACGTAAAAGACTTAACAAAGCGCTTGAGGTTTTATCACACCATCCTGAAAATATAGGGGAAGAATACCGCAACCAGATGTACCTGGGTACACTATATACTAAAATGAGTTTCGATATGGTTAAAATGAAGCCTTTTGAAAAAAAACTCCTCAATTTAAAAATACCTGTACTTGTGCTGGCCGGCGAATATGATGCGTTATGCGGCCCAAAACTGATAAAGGAAGTTAAAAAACAATTGCCGCAGGCACAAACAGCACTGATACCCGATGCAGGCCATTTTATTACAAATGACCAACAGCAGCTAACTGACGCTAAATTAATGGAATTCCTGTCAGGTAAAGTGAACAGAGAAACAGATATGCATGATAAAGTAACTTTAAACAGTAACTAAAGGATAAAGCTATGTCAAAGTCATTAATAGTTAAGAACAACATACGTATCGATGCCCCTGTTTCAAGGGTGTGGGAAGTATTGACCAAACCAGAGTATATAAGGCAATGGGATGAGCTGCCGGAAGATTTTGGCGACTACGAAATTCATCCTGCAACAATTATTGAATGGCCGGGGTATTCAAAACTCTCTGTTGTAGAATTTGAACTCAATAAAACGCTGCGATATTCACTTAATGTACCTGCCTGGAAAGAACAGAATGTTAGCAATATAGGCTACACCTATACGCTTTCGGTTGATGAAAATGGTTATACCTGGCTGGGTATTGAAATAGGAGACTTTGCCATACTTACCGAAGGCGATAAATACTATAACGAGAGTTCTGTTTTTGGGCAGACGGCCTCACAAAAAATAAAAGAACTGGCAGAAAGTCATAAGCCTGACCACACGGGAGCCATTCTTTAATTATTTACATAACTTAGCCGTAAAATAATCGCAACTTGAACATTACAATTTCTAACGGTATTATTACCGCACAGATAAACCCAAAAGGTGCTGAACTGATTTCATTAAAGCATAATGACAGGGAATATATATGGGAAGGCAACCCTGAATACTGGGGCAAGCACTCCCCTGTGCTGTTCCCTATTGTAGGAACGCTTAAAAATAATAGTTATCTGTATAACAATAAAAGCTATGCGCTTAGCCGCCATGGCTTTGCCCGCGACAATGAATTTACAGTTAAAGAAAAAAGTGAATCAAAAGCTGTTTTCTCACTGGTTTACAATACAGATACACTTAAAGCTTATCCTTTCAAATTTGAACTCGAACTGCGTTATACACTTTCAGGTACAAGCCTGAGTATTGAATATATCATTAAAAATAATGATGAAAAAGCAATGCCGTTTTCTATAGGGGCACATCCTGCTTTTGCACTGCCAAAAAACTTCGAAAGCTATTCCTTAAAATTTGAAGAAGATGATAAACTGGTAAGCACGCAATTGGAAAATGACCTGCTGTCTGCAAAAACGCATACTATTGAAACTATAAATCGCAAGCTGCCATTATCATACACGCTATTTGATAATGATGCCTTGATATTTAAAGACCTGCAATCAAAAAGTATAACAATACTGGAAAATGACAATCCTGTACTAAAGGTTAATTTTCCCGAATTCCCGCATTTAGGCATCTGGACTAAAAGCGGAGCTCCTTTTATATGCATTGAACCGTGGCAGGGCTATTCTGACGGGATTGACTCTAACGGCTTACTGACTGAAAAGGAAGGTATGCTTATTCTTGAAACAGGCAGTACTTATACTACAGCATTTACAATAGATATATGCAAATAATTAAATACTAACGCAACCTCTAAGGATTTTTTACATCTTTAGTAAAAACCCATATCCTATGAACCTGCTTAAATTAAAATTCCTATTATTGTTACTTATTACAGCCCTGGTAACATCGTGCGATGTAAGTGATGATACCCAAACCTGTATATCTACGGTATATGCACCTGCAACTGAAGTAACCGGGCCTGCAACGGCAACCGTAAATCAGGATGTTACCTACGTAGTGAAATACAAGATAGAAAACTCGTGTGGCGCTTTCCTTAATTTTGCCAAAAACGAAACACTTCCTTTACAAATTGCAGTAGTTGCACGCTATTCAGGATGCAACTGTAATGAAGTTGCCAGAATTGAAACCAGGAATTACATCTACAAGCCTGCAACAGCAGGAGAACACACTATTAAATTTTTCAGCGGTAACGGTCTTTTTATAAGCAAGACCTTAACCGTTAATTGATTCTAACTAACTCAAACTCCGAAAAACTTCCGCAAGTGCGGAAGTTTTTTATTTAGCGCCCTTTTATTTGTATATATTTGATTTCTTATCTGTTTTATATGAATGAAGTAGACCGCTTATTTGATGAGGTTCGCGACTTATTAAAATTTAATGATTATGCGCTTGTAGTAAAGCGTATAATAGACTTTTCACTTGATACCGAATCTGTTATTTTTTATAAAAAAACCAATGCGTTGCTGGACTGGCTTGACACCAATGAACAAAGCCCTGAAAAGCATGGTAAAATTGAAAATCTGCTTAATGAGCTTACTACTGTATTGTCGGCTAAAGCTGTTGTTCAAAGGCATTGCATCCTTGAGGCTGAATCATTAAAAAAGCAATATGGTTCAGGGGCATTTGCCCTTGGCCCGGTTAATTTAAAATTATATTCGGGAGATATTGTAGGACTGGTGGGCGAAAACGGCAATGGTAAAACCACCCTTTTACGCCTAATAAGCGGCGAGTTACATGCTACTTCAGGAAAGCTGGAATATAATTTTAGATATAAAGACCTGTACGACCTGCGCACACAATTGGTTTATATACCTCAACGTACAGATGTATGGCGCGGAAGCATGTACGAAAATCTTGTTTTTACAGCTTCAGCCTATGGTTACAGTGCGGAAGAAAATGAGCTTGTGGTAGAGCTGATCATTGCACGGCTGGGGCTGCGCAGGTTCAGGAAACATAATTGGAAAGACCTGTCGTCAGGGTATAAAATGCGGTTTGAACTTGCAAGGATGCTGCTTAGGAAGCCTAAGATATTATTAATTGATGAGCCATTGGCAAATCTTGATATTTTAGCGCAGCAGACAATACTTGAAGATTTCCGTGCAATAGCCAAATCGCCTTTCCGCCCGGTTGGTATCATTTTAAGTTCCCAGCAGCTATATGAAGTTGAAAAAACATCAGACCAGGTTATTTTCCTGAAACAGGGTGTGCAGAAAAATCTTCATGACAGTGTTAATGAAGGTGCACAACTACCGCCTTTTGTAGTTGAGTTTGAAAGTGAATGGACCCAAAGCGTATTGAATGACATACTCCTGCAGCATGGACTGATTTCGCTCAAATTTAATGGTGGTACTTATGTATCTGTTTTTCAGTCAGGCACAACAATGCATGATTTTATGAAAGCTATTTTACAGCACAACATCCCGCTGGTGTACCTGCGCAATATATCCAATTCAACACGCCGATTTTTCGTATCCTAATTCCGTAACACAATGCTTAAAGACTTTCAGAATAAATTATTGCTTCGCCAGCCGCTTTTATGGAATGTAAAAATTGTCCCTGTGCTCCTAATCATGCTGGTTACGCACATCTTATTTTTTACTTGGGGATATATTGACGGCAAGGTTGATTTTTCACACTATAACAGCTTCCGTAAGCGGGTTGATGAAATAGTAGTACTTATTAATATAATTACAACTATACTTTTTACGGTAATATGGCTTGTGTATTATTTCAGGCATAATGCTTTAAAATCATTTTATCCTAAAAGTGCATTTTCATTATATAAGGAATGGCTTTGCCTGCTGCTAATAATGTTTATTAACTGTGGCTATTCATTCTCATTTTATTACGGAACGGATATCAGGAACAGAAGTTACTTTTCGGAAGAAGAAACCGCAAGGAGACTGAATATAATAAGTATGGCATCACTGTTTTCGGAAGGCGGTTATGAAGAAAACGGAGTGGTATATCAAGAAAAGAATGGTGAATCGGTACGGGTAGAACGTGATTCTTTCCAATATCATTACAACAACCGAAATTATCATATTAATTCACTAATAAACAAAAACATAGCACAATTTAGCTACACTAAAGGAATAAAAGACTCATTATTGGAGCTAAGGGTAAAAAAATGGCTTATCGAAGGCAGGAAAGATTCGGTACTATGGGTAATGCGCGAGTTTGATAAAATTGCAAAAAGTCACGGGGCAGTTAGTAATATCACTCCGGAAAAATGGTTAATCCTTGTATACAACGCTCCGGAATTTTCAAAATATATAATTGTTGTCAGTGAAGAACGTT
>JBQGDS010000200.1:0-11749 GCA_052039185.1 Flavobacterium sp. | reverse complement strand
ATATGGGATAAAACCTATTACCACCTGTTCCTTACAATGGAAGAACAGAAAGAGGTACATACCGATTTTATATTACAGGTATTGCAGGGACGCGATAAGGAAGTAATTGTATCACGTTCAGATTTTGAGAATATGAAAATGGTGCATTACCTGCTTACCGATAACACCCGCCTGGTTAAAAACGCCTACGGAATACCGGAACCTGTTGATGGCATTGAAGTGCCCTCCGATAAAATTGATGTTGTTTTTGTCCCGCTTCTCGCTTTCGACAACAAAGGACATCGCGTAGGTTACGGAAAAGGATTTTACGACCGTTTCCTGAATGAATGTAAAGATGGTGTTGTAACTGTCGGGTTGTCTTTTTTTGAAGCAGAGGAAGCGTTAATTGAAGCAGCTGACACAGATATAGCCATGGATTACTGCGTAACACCTTTAAAGGTTCACAAGTTTTGAGCTTTAGTTGATATGTTCATACGATGATACATAGATGCCTGTATCAACAAAAAAAATATAACCGAATTAACTCTTGGCGAAGGCTTTTTTATTGAATACTATAAGTATACCCACCCCTACTGAGATAGCGGCGTCAGCCACATTGAATATAGCATTGAAGAATGTAAAATACTCCCCACCCCAAATAGGCAGCCAGGAAGGAAGATTACCTTTCCAGATAGGGAAATAGAACATATCTACAACCTTACCATGAAATAGCGATCCATAAGGCTTATCGGCAAAAAGGGTTGCCAGCTGGCCATGGCTATGGTCGAATATCACACCATAAAAAACCGAATCAATAATATTACCAAATGCCCCGGCAAGTATTAATGCGATAGAAACGATAAGGTAAGCCGATTGTTTCTTTTTTACCGAATCCCAAAGCCACCAGCCTATTGCCCCAACTGCGACAATACGGAATAGCGTAAGGAACAGCTTACCGTATGATCCCGGAATTTTAGCGCCCCAGGCCATACCCTCATTTTCAATGAAATGTATCCTGAACCAGTCAAAAACCAAAACATACTCATCAAGCTTAAAATGGGTCTTGACATATATTTTGGAAACCTGGTCAATCAGCAGTACAATAAAAGCAATAAGATAAGCTTTCTTTAAAGACATTTTAGGTAAATTTTCCGGCAAAAATAAACGATTTAATTTACATAAAAGTTTTTTAGCCCCGAATTACACTAATTTTCACAAATAGATATCTACCTGCAATCGTCTAATACGCGGATAAAAAAACCGCCCTTGTGGGGCGGCCTGTTTATTTTAACGCTGCATGTTTTTAGCTTCAATGCTCATTGTTGCATGCGGCACCAGCTTTAGCCTTTCTTTGCCAATAAGCTTACCGGTAACTTTACATATACCGTAAGTTTTATTCTCAATTCGTATAAGTGCGTTTTTCAGGTCGCGGATAAACTTCTCCTGGCGGATAGCCAGCTGGGAGTTTGCTTCTTTAGACATGGTTTCGCTGCCTTCCTCAAATGCCTTAAATGTTGGCGACGTATCGTCGGTACCATTGTTAAGGTCATTCATGTAAGCGCTTTTTATAAGATCAAGATCGGCTTTAGCCTTTTCGATTTTTTTTGTTATCAGTTCTTTAAACTCTGCCAAATCAGCATCAGAGTAGCGTATTTGCTCATCTACCATTTCCAAACTATTTTGAAATTAATACTAAGGTTTTTATATCGTCAAATTCTATTTCTGTTCCGTTTTCTACCGTAGCGCTGAACTCAATTATATCGGTCAGCGTTTCCGATTTTATATATTCCTCGTTAGCTGTTATCGCCTCTTTAAGCGATTCATTGTCCTGAAGTGTTACTTTTATCCTGTCCGTCACTTCAAAACCGCTGTCCTTCCTTATGTTCTGTATGCGGTTTACCAGCTCACGGGCTATCCCTTCTTTCCTCAGGTCATCGGTTATTGTTATATCCAGGGCAACGGTTATGCCATTTGCATTGGCCACCAGCCAGCCCGGTATATCCTGCGATGAAATCTCTACATCTTCAGTTGTTAAAGTAATACTTTTTCCTGAAACTTCTACTTCAATCGTTCCGTATTTCTCAATATTTTTAATCTGTTCCTGAGAAAAATTCTGTATTTCTTTGGAAATCAATCCCATATCCTTACCAAAGCGCGGACCTAAAGCCTTAAAATTAGGCTTAATCTGCTTAACCAACACCCCCGAAGCATCATCCAGCAGTTCTATTTCCTTCACATTTACCTCAGCCTTAATCAGTTCCGCAACAGCTTCAATTTCTACCTTCTGATTTTCGTCAAGTATCGGAATCATTACCTTTTGCAGCGGTTGGCGTACCTTAATCATCTCCTTCTTCCTTAGTGAAAGAACCAATGATGAAATGGTCTGTGCCTTTTGCATCCTGCTTTCCAGTGATTTATCAACAAAGTTATCAGCATACTGTGGAAAATCGGCCAAATGTACGCTTTCCGATTTTTCAGCTTGTGAAGCTTGTGTTAAATCTTTATAAAGTCTGTCCATGTAGAATGGCGCGATAGGTGCCCCAAGCTTAGCTACAGTAACAAGACAGGTATATAATGTTTGGTACGCTGCTATTTTATCCTGTGCATAGTCTCCCTTCCAGAAACGGCGGCGACACAGCCTTACATACCAATTGCTCAGGTTTTCCTGCACAAAATCGCTTATGGCACGGGCAGCACGTGTAGGTTCATAATCAGCGTAAAAACTATCTACATCTTTTATGAGTGTATTCAGTTCAGAAAGGATCCATCGGTCTATTTCAGGCCTTTCATTAAGCGGTACTTCCGGCTCTGAATAGCTGAAACCGTCAATATTGGCATATAGTGCAAAGAACGAATACGTATTGTACAACGTACCGAAGAATTTTCGGCGCACTTCGGCTACTCCTTCAATATCAAACTTAAGGTTGTCCCAAGGGTTTGCATTGGCTATCATGTACCAGCGTGTGGCATCCGGTCCATATTCGGCAAGTGTGGTAAACGGGTCAACCGCATTACCCAAACGCTTACTCATCTTCTGGCCGTTCTTATCCAGCACAAGGCCGTTAGACACTACATTTTTATAGGCAACGTTATCAAACACAAG
This sequence comes from Flavobacterium sp., assembly GCA_052039185.1. Classification (GTDB taxonomy): domain Bacteria; phylum Bacteroidota; class Bacteroidia; order Flavobacteriales; family Flavobacteriaceae; genus Flavobacterium. The sequence continues at coordinate 8,667 of JBQGDS010000200.1, read as the reverse complement.
AGTGGCAATAGCATGCAGGGTATAGAACCACCCGCGGGTCTGATCAACCCCTTCGGCTATAAAATCAGCCGGGAACGATTCGCTATTGTCAATCAGTTCCTTATTTTCAAACGGATAATGCCATTGCGCGTATGGCATAGCGCCACTGTCAAACCATACATCTATCAGGTCGGCCTCACGTTTCATTTCTTTGCCCGATGGCGATACCAAAACAATTTTGTCTACTACATTTTTATGCAGGTCAACCTTGTCGTAGTTTTCTTCGCTCATGTTGCCCGGTTCAAATCCTTTAAACGGATTTTCAGTCATGAAACCTGCAGTAACTGCTTTTTCTATTTCCGTATTTAGCTGCTCAACCGAACCGATGATCAGTTCTTCTGATTTATCTTCCGTCCTCCATATAGGAAGCGGGATACCCCAGTAGCGTGAACGCGACAGGTTCCAGTCGTTGGCATTTTTAAGCCAGTTACCAAAACGGCCTTCGCCGGTAGCTTTTGGTTTCCAGTTAATGGTTTCGTTCAGGTCAAACATCCTGTCCTTTACATCGGTCATTTTTATGAACCAACTGTCCAGCGGATAGTACAGCAGCGGCTCATCAGTCCTCCAGCTGTGCGGATAGCTGTGAATGTATTTTTCTACCTTAAAGGCTTTATTGTTTTCTTTTAAGTAGATGGATATTTCAACATCAGCCGAACGCTCAGGAGCAGTTCCGGCATCATAGTATTCATTCTTTACAAATTTGCCTGCCAGTTCCAGTGGCTTACCGTTAGGATTGTCAAGGCTGCCCAATTGACCGATGAATTTACCCTGCAGGTCAACAAGCGGGGCAGGATTGCCATTAGCATCAAGCACAAGCATTGGCGGCACTTCAGGCTGTGCTTCTTTAGCCACCCTGGCATCATCGGCACCAAAAGTAGGTGCGGTGTGTACTATACCCGTACCATCTTCGGTAGTAACAAAATCGCCTTAAATTACACGGAAAGCATTCTCCGGGTTTTGGTACGGCAGCACATACGGCAGTAACTGCTCATAACGTATGCCTACCAAATCTTTACCTTTGGCTTCGGCAAGGATTGTAAAAGGTATATTTTTAGCTCCTTCAGCAAAATTGGTAAAATCAGCGGCATCAGTACTTTCAAAATAGTTTTTACCAAACTGCTTGCCTACAAGATTTTTAGCCAGTACAACATTTATCGGCTGAAAAGTATATTGGTTGAATGTTTTAACCAGAACATAGTCAATGTTCGGGCCAACAGTAAGCGCGGTGTTGCTGGGCAATGTCCACGGAGTAGTAGTCCATGCCATGATATCAACAGCGCCGAAACCTTTTAAGAAATCAGGCAATGAATCTGCTATAGTTTTAAACTGGGCTACAATGGTAGTATCGGTAACATCACGGTACGCACCCGGCTGGTTAACTTCGTGAGAAGAAAGCCCCGTGCCTGATTTTGGCGAATACGGCTGTATAGTATAGCCCTTGTACAGCAAGCCTTTATCATATATCTGCTTCAACAGCCACCAAACCGATTCCATATATTTCGGCTTATAGGTTACATACGGGTCGTTCATATCTACCCAATAACCCATTTTCTCAGTAAGGTCATTCCATACATCGGTATAACGCATTACTGTGCGCTTGCATGCTTCGTTATATTCTTCAATTGATATGCTCTTACCAATATCTTCTTTAGTAATGCCAAGCTCTTTCTCAGTACCCAGCTCTACCGGAAGGCCATGGGTGTCCCATCCTGCCTTACGCTTTACCTGGTAACCTTTTTGGGTTTGGTAACGGCAAAAAATATCTTTAATGGCACGCGCCATAACGTGGTGAATGCCGGGCAGGCCGTTGGCACTTGGCGGGCCTTCAAAAAACACATATTGCGGCTTGCCCTGGCGGGTAGTTACACTTTTATCAAAAATATTCTCCTTCTTCCAGAAATCAAGCACCTCACCTGCAACAGTTGGCAGGTCAAGTCCTTTATATTCAGTAAACTTCTTGCTCATTTATGGTAGTCTAAAAAATCAATTTGCGAAAGTAACGATTTTTTTTATGCGAAGGCGAAAATACCGCCCCTCACTACCACAATTACCAATTTAAAAGGCTGGCCTGCCTTAAATTACAAAAATGTTAATATTTCTATCCGAAAACCTCTTTCAGCACCTCGATCGAGTTCGGCCTTCGGAAACCGTCAAGATGAAAAGCATAATAATCGAGCAGTATTTTAAGCAATGTATGCCGCTCGGAAACATGAAAGGTTTTTGAAGGACTATCAAAACGCAACTGCATCAGCCTTTTTACCAGTTGTGTTTCGGTTAATGTAAGGCAGCTTAAGGTTTCCTGCCGAATAAAAACACCTTCGGTCATTTCAAAAAAAGTATTGGCATCATCCGGCTTTTGCGGATAAAAACCGAGAAATTTGGTTACTTCAAGAAGCAATATCAGGTGAAAGTTAGCTACCTCATCATGGCTGTCCAGCCAAAGCAGTGCCGTTTCCAAAAAGCGGTACAGCTGCTCGTTCTTTTCTTCTTCGCGTATGCTGTGGTGCAGCATTTCCGAGATAAAAATGGCAATGGTAGTTTTAGCTATATCTGCTGTTACCGTATAATACGGATGTGCCAGTTTTACCTCCTTAAAATATTCAAGCGTTCCTTTGTTTTTATGGGCGGCTTCAATTTCAAGAATATTCAGTGGCTGGAAATAGGCTGTTTTCTGCGCGCTTTTTTTTGATGAAAAGGCATCGCGCACAAAGTAGGATTTAAGCCCGTCCGACTCGGTAAGGCATTTCACTATCAGGCTCTTTTCCTGGTAACGCAGCGCGCTTATTACAATGGCTTTGGTTTTTACCAGCATGACCTTAGCGCACTATCATTACTTTTTTAACCTTGGTCTGGCTGCCGTCTTCAGAAGCTATGAAAATCATATAAACGCCCGACGCTACTTTATGCTTTCCAAAAGCACGCTGGTTCCAAAGCACCGTACCGCCTTCAGAAGTCGTTTCATACACCAGGTTACCTTCAATATCGGTAATCTTGATATTCGCCTTATCAAGCAGTCCGCTTATGTTTACATCGCCTTCAAAGCCGGGACGTACCGGGTTAGGAAATACGTATACATTATTCAGGTTGTCTTCTGCTTTGGTACTGGTACCTTTATAAGAAACCATACCCTTATCGGTAGCGAAAAAAACCTCGCCTGTTACCGGATCAATCTCAATATCATTGATATTATTGCTTGGCAGGGGCGAATTGTTTTTATTAAACCTGAACAGAGTCTGCTGCCCATCAGGCGAAACAAGGAAAGCACCTACAGTGGTGCCTATCCATTTATTATTACCGCCATCAACTTTTATAACATTAATAAACTGCCCGAACAATAGTTCCTGTGCAAGCCCGTCTTCCATAATAATAACCTGGTTGGTATTCAGGTCATCTTCTGTAAGAAAACGTTCAACACCTCTTAAAACCCTTAAACCCTGGCTTGTACCAATCCACAGCTGGTTGCGATTATCAACCGCTACACAGCGTACATAGTCATTAGGCAGGTTATTGTTGGTGTTTATAATTACAAACCTGTTATTTAGCTTCTCATTGAAACCTATAAGGCCTACGTTTATTGATGGTATCCATTTCGTGCCATTTTTATCAATTACCATTTTACCGTATTCGCCCTGAAATGTATTCTGCATTATATCTTCAAAACTGTACGAAATCCATGATCCATCAGGCTTTAACACTTTAAGCGGCTTTGGTATCCTGGTATTCATCATCCACATATTGCCATCACGATCGTACAACATACCATTAACCCTGGTACTCTTAAATGCAGGGTCTGAAGGATCAACGAGTGATTTTAATCCGTCATTCCCGTTACTGTTTGTGTTGGCAGGTGTATATACTTCCTCTACCTGATCGTTTACAATTTTCACAAGTCCGTCATGAAATGAGCCTATATAAACTTCACCCGGATTATTTGGTTTTACAACAATATCGGACAATGACGTTACGGGAGCGCCTTCGTTTTTATCCTGAATTTCTTTATAGGGTATGGTTTTCCATCCTTCAGCCGTAAACTTGCTTATGCCCAATTGCTCATATGTGGGTTCATAAAAATAGCTATATCCTCCAAATACTGCCCAAAGGGCATCACGTGACTTTTCAAGCGAGAAGATATTGCTACGTAAAGGACCATCGGGTGTAATATTCTGCACCGCAGATATATTATTAAGATCTAATGAAAACACCCCTTTGTTTGTTGTGCCTACATACAATTTTTCGTTAAGCACTGTGGCACAGCTAAAATTAGTGGGCGTAGTTTCTCCCGGAATAACGTTTACAGAAATTTGCAATTGCAACTGCGTATTATACATACTCACTGTATTGTAAGCTGTGCCTACAAGGAATCCGTCTACTGACCTTAAATCCAGTAGCTGACTTGTAAATCCGGTAACAAAAGTGAAGTTTCCTGCTGTATCGTAAGTAAATATTGAGGAATAATCTCCTCCTACAAGGCGCCCTTCATGATTAACAATATAATACCACGATCCTCCGGCAAACATGCTCCACTGGTTATAATCGTTAAGGTTCGGGTTGGTAATATCTGCCCTGCGTATACCGGCATTGTCGCCACAGGCGGCATAGATATAGCCGTTAAAAATTGTGGACTGCCTTACCGGGACTTCAGCGCCGTTTGGCCCAAGATAAAATGTATCGCCAAACTGCAGCGTGGCAATATTAAACACCGCAATACCAAAATCGCATGATATATAAGCAATACCATTATGCTCGTAAATATGGTTAATCCGCTTTTTGTTGGACTGCACAGTTGTTTCCTGTATAATATCAACCTTGGTAACTATTCTGTTATCTGAATTAATTACCAGTAAAAGTCCATTGCTGTTTCCCACGAGCGTACGGTTAAATTCGGTACTATGGTGTATTGCTGTTATTTCTTCTACCTTAAGCCCGTCAACCGATGTTATGGTCTTCAGCTCATTGGTAAGCAGGTTTTTAGAAAACACGGCATAATCAGCAGCAGCATAAACACCATTTGGCGACTGCGAAATATCTACAATATTATTATACGAAAAATAGCTTTGCCACATAGGATTACCTTGTGAAAATGCTACTACAGAATATATAAGGAATAGTATGGAAACTATTTTTCTCATCAGGCAATTTATTTGCACAAATATAGCTAAAACGCAATAATGCTATTTTTTGTATACGCACCAATAAAAAAAGCTCCCTTCCAGGGAGCTTTAAGTTTATATATTGCTTGTTAATTACACTACACCCTGTGCAAGCATGGCATCTGCCACTTTTACAAACCCGGCAATATTAGCGCCTTTTACATAATCTACATAATTTCCGTCATCGTTTGTACCGTAAGCGGTGCAGGCTTCATGTATGCTGTGCATTATGCCTTTAAGCCTTTCATCAACCTCTTCCCTTGTCCAGCTAAGGCGAAGCGAATTTTGTGACATTTCTAAGCCTGATGTTGCTACACCGCCGGCATTAGATGCCTTTCCCGGGGCAAACAAGAGTTTTGCTTTATGGAAAGCTATAACTGCTTCAGGAGTACATGGCATATTAGCACCTTCGGCAACACATATACAGCCATTATCAATAAGCTGCTTTGCTTCTTCGCCATTCAGCTCATTTTGTGTGGCACACGGCAATGCAATATCACATTTTACCTCCCAGGGCTTGCCGCCTTCAACAAATTTTGCAGACGGATACTTTTTTACATACTCGTTTATACGGCCGTATTTCACGTTCTTCAGCTCCATTACAAACTCAAGTTTTTCCTGGTCAATGCCGGCTTCGTCATAGATATACCCTGAAGAATCAGAGAATGTAACAACCTTACCACCAAGTTCCATAGCCTTTTCGGCGGCATATTGTGCCACGTTGCCCGAACCTGATATAACTACAGTTTTACCCTCAAAACTTTTATTTTTTGTACCCAGCATACTTTCAGCAAAATACACACAGCCATAGCCTGTAGCTTCAGGACGGATCAAAGAACCGCCAAAGCTGATACCTTTGCCTGTAAGCACACCTGTAAACTCATTCCTGAGCCTTTTATATTGCCCGAACAGGTAACCTACTTCACGGCCACCTACACCAATATCGCCCGCAGGAACATCGGTATCAGCACCTATATGCTTTGCCAGCTCCGTCATGAAGCTCTGGCAGAAACGCATAATCTCATTATCTGATTTACCTTTAGGATCAAAATCCGAACCTCCTTTACCGCCACCCATAGGCAGTGTGGTAAGGCTGTTTTTAAAGGTTTGCTCAAACGCAAGGAACTTTAGTATGCTCAGGTTAACCGATGGGTGAAAGCGAAGCCCGCCCTTGTATGGCCCTATAGCCGAATTCATTTGTATCCTGTACCCCCTGTTTACCTGTGTATTTCCTTTATCATCAAACCAGGCAACACGAAACATTATTACCCTCTCGGCCTCAACCATTCGTTCCAGCAGCATTTTACCCTGGTACTTCGGGTTATCTTCAATAAAGGGAAGCACCGTTTCGGCTACTTCGTGTACAGCCTGTAAAAATTCAGGCTCATTGGGGTTTCTTTTCGAAACCATGTCCATAAAAGACGTTAAGCTATCACTCATTGTTTATTTGTTGTTTAGTAGTTAAGAAAACGTTTTCGTTGTGTAGCAAATATATATTAGTTCTCAATAATGTTAAATTGTTGATGTATTTATTTACTATCGAAATTTCACAAAGAAATAAACAACAGAATTAACACATCAACAATTTACACTTTAATTTAAGACAGCGCCTGTTCAATATCGGCAATAAGGTCTTCGGCATCTTCCACGCCTACGCTCAGCCTCACAAGATCATCGCTGATCCCTATTTCTTTACGCTTATCTTCCGGTATGCTGGCATGTGTCATAAGTGCAGGGTGATTGGCTAGCGATTCTACCCCCCCAAGTGATTCTGCTAATGTGAATACCTTTACTTTTTCAAGGAATTTAATTGCATCTGCCTTTTCCCCGGAAACAAATGTGAACGTTACCATACCACCAAAACCTTTTTCCATCTGCCTTTTGGCCACTTCATGAAACGGATGGCTTTCAAGGCCCGGATAATACACATTTTTTACTTTTGGGTGGTTCGCAAGGTATTGGGCTACCTTTTCGCCATTCTCACAATGACGCTGCATGCGCAGGTGAAGGGTTTTTATACCGCGAAGCACAAGGTACGAATCCTGTGGGCCAAGCGTAGCCCCGGTAGCAAACTGAAGGAAATGAAGCTGCTCGCCAAGCTGTTCGTCTTTTACGATAAGTGCACCCGCAATTACATCACTGTGCCCGCCCAAGTATTTGGTAGCAGAGTGCATTACTATATCTGCCCCAAGTTCCAACGGCCTTTGCAGGTAAGGTGTAGCAAAAGTGTTATCTACTGCAAACAGTACGCCCTTTTCTTTAGTTATTTTAGCAATAGCGGCAATATCAGCCAGCTTCATGAGCGGGTTGGTTGGCGTTTCCACCCAAACCAGTTTTGTATTGTCATTAAAAAGCGATTGCAGCTTTTCAATATCGTTCATATCCACAAAGTGGAATTTTATACCGCTGTCTTTATACACACGGGTAAACATACGGTAGGTGCCTCCATACAGGTCATCCATGGCAATTACCTCATCGCCTGCTTTAAGCATACGCAGCACACAATCAGTCGCAGCAAGTCCCGATGAAAACGCAAGTCCGCGTGAACCACTTTCTATACTTGCCAGTGCATTTTCAAGCGCTGTGCGTGTAGGGTTACCGCCGCGGCTGTATTCATATCCGCTGATAAGCTGGCCCGGACTGGTTTGTGCAAAAGTTGATGTTTGGTAAACCGGCGGCATTACCGCGCCTGTTGAAGGTTCGTAATGCTGGCCTCCGTGTATGGTTTTTGTGTTAAATTTCATATAAATGCAAATTCGTTGTAAAATTATTTAGGCAAATTTACTGTTATTTGGCTATTACTGCATGCGCAGGCTAACCTTTTGCAAAACAATAACACCCGTTTACCATGAAACGATATTTTTTAATAGCTGCATCCCTCCTGTTACTTACAGGATGCAAAAAAGACAAAGAAGAAACCGCAACAGGCGATACTGATAAAACAGCTCCGGCACTTGCCTTTTCAACCGAAACCTATACGCAGAAAACAACCATGCCCTGTGCTGATAAATGCACACAGGTAAGCATTCATGTTCCTAAAGCTGAAAATATACAGGTTGTGGCTGACAGCATTAACAACAAGATATTTACTACTGTACGCAATATTGTATACTTTGGCGAGAAGCCTACTGACGGAAAAACGTATGACGAAATAATGGAATCCTTTATCAGCTCGTATGATAAAATGAAGAAGGATTTTCCTAAAGACCCTATGCTGCCATGGGAGGCAACCATTAAAGGAAGCGTGCCGTATAAAACCGACAGCATAATAAACGTAAAGCTTATCAGCTATATGTTTACCGGGGGCGCACACGGTTATGGTGCCGACAGGTCGCTATTGTTTAATGCTCAAACAGGCAGGTCTTTAACCTATGCTGAGCTGTTTAAAGATGACAAAGCATTTACGGCGTATGCTGAGAAGAAATTAAGGGAAAAATTTAAAGTACCGGCAGGAAGGAATATTAACTCTACCGGGTTT